>JAFGVP010000116.1 GCA_016937945.1 Pontiellaceae bacterium
CAATGGTTTTTCCATCCTCCGAAACCTGTCCCGGCGCGGCATCAGGTCGAGCGGGCAGGTGAACTTCCCGAACACCGTCCAGGTGCGCCAGCCATTCGGCATCCTGCTGTAGCTGCTGGCGTCCGGCCTGCGTCGCCAGATTATCACGCGTGACGGCAACCATGAGCTCGTAGTCGCTGTCAAACGCCTCCTGAAAGGTCTTATAGACCGTATCGTTGCGCGCCTCGTCGGACTGCATGGAGAGGTTGTCCTGCTCAATGCTCAGTCCGGTTGCAAACCATGCCGATGCGCCTGCAACGAGGAGTGCAGCAATCAGGAGGACTGCCCGCTGGAAAGAAGAAAACATAACGGTGAACCCGCCGTCTTACGACAGGACTGCCGCGAGTTTACGTTCTTTGCCCTCGGGAACGGAGGTTCGTGCGGGCTGGTATTCAAGCAAGGCGGTTTCAATGGTCAGTCCGGGACCGAAGGCCATGGCACAGATTGGATGGGTTTCATCCAGTCCTTCTCGATTCAGGATGCGGTGCAGGACAAACAGGACCGTGACCGCACTCATGTTGCCGTACTGTCGCAGGGTTTCGCGCGAGTCCTCCAGCTGTTCCGGTCTCAGATCGAGCTCCTTTTCGACGCGGTCCACAATGGAACGTCCTCCCGGATGTACCGCCCATGTGCCGATTTCTTCGCGACTCCATGGGGCGTTTTCCAGAACGCCGTCGACGATTCCGGTAATATTGCTTCCGATAATGCCGGGGACATAGGTTGACAACCGAATGTCAAAGCCGCGGTCGCCGACTTCCCATGCCATTTCGGACTCGCCTTCGGGTGCCAGTGCGGAGGCAAAGGATTCGATCGCCAGCGCCGGCCGGTTCGCCGCCGGTTTACGGGCGCTCACGATTACCGCGGCTGATCCGTCGGCAAACAGCGAGTTGGCCAGCAGGCTGTCGGCCTCTTCGCGAAACTGCAGGTGCAGGGTGCAGAGTTCCAGGCAGACAACGAGCACAACGGCATCGGAACGGGCCTTGCAGAACTGGTGGGCCATGCGCAGTGCGGGAAAGGCGGCATAGCAACCCATGAAGCCGATGTTGTAGCGTTCGGTGCTTTTGGGAAGTCCGAGACCCTTGATCAGGTCGAGATCCGGACCGGGATTATAGAAGCCGGTGCAGGAAACCGTGACGACATGCGTGATATCGGCGGCTGAAAATCCTTCGGCTTTTTCCATCGCCCTGCGGCTGGCCTCGACCACCATTTCGCGGGCGCATTCGCGGTAGTAACTGTTGCGTTCGCCGGTGGTCGGTTCAATGATCCGGCCTTCGGCATCCTCCTTGAACAGTCGCTGCTCCGCATGGGGGCCGAAGTCAGGAAGGACACTGTAGCGCGTATCAATTCCGGAGTGGTCGTAAATGCCGTTAATCAGGCGCCGGTTGCGTTTTCCGGGCATCCATCCGACCATGCGGTCGCGGGCATAATCCTGGCGGTAGGAGTAGCGGGGCAGCAGCGGTTCAATGTGGTGAATATAGGTTTTCATCGGGGTTCCTTCCTATTCGTCTGATGCGACGGTTTCGGCCACATGGCCGGTGATGGTGCATTCGATTTCAACGGTATCGCTGACACGAATCAGCCCGACAACCGAGGGCGCTTTCAGGTTGAAGGCCTTGAGTGATATCGGGAAGGTCATGGTGCACTGATATTCTGTTCCGTTCCGGGTTACCTTGGAGATGGTTGCCGTTACATCCTGCTCCGCACTGCATATTTTCAGGTGCAGTTTGGCCGTCGTACTTTCCTGTTCAGAAAGCGGCGTTTCCGCAAGGTGTCCCTCAATGGTGGCAAAGTGCGACAGGTCGAGCATCTTGAACATGTTTTTGTCGCGCTTGTTATTGTTGGTCGTCATGTCCTTGACGTTCAGGGCGGCGTCGGCCTTGACCACAAGCTGCCCGGTTTTGGCATCCTTGTTCATGACAGCGGTAAAGGGCAGGGAGGACACCGTGCCTTCGAAGTCGTGCAGCGTGGACTCGCCCTTGAAATGAATGTCGGCGCCGGCGGAAAACTGTTCTGCGCGGGCGGTACCGGCCAGGATGAATACAGCTGTGGCGAAAAGTGTAAATGGACTGCGAAACGGATTTTTCATGCAAACTCCTTGGGTTAACTGTCGACAAAGTAGGACTCTTTCGGCTCTGTTTCAATTGGCGCCGCCTGAAGATACCGTAAGGTTTGGGAGATTGCGCCGGTCGGAGCACGGTGTTAACTTCCACTAAGAAATGGAGATGGCATGAAGGATACTAGCCCGTTCATTCTGATTGTTGAAGACGATCCCGCGCTTTCCGAAGCCCTGCACGGCGGCTTGATGGAGGTCGGTTATGGCTGCCGTGTCGCCGGAAGCGTCAAGGATGCCGAAGAGATCATCGCCGTGAACCTGCCGGGACTGATCCTTCTGGATATGGGACTGCCGGACGGAGAGGGCGCAGAGCTGCTGGATACGATCCGGAAAGCGGCGCCGGCGCTACCCGTTATCATCACAACGGCCCGCTCTGAACTGACCGATCGGCTCAGTGGACTGGAGCGCGGCGCCGATGATTATCTGGTAAAACCCTATGCCTTCGAAGAGCTGCTGGCCCGCATCCGTATTCAGCTGAGGCATGCCCAGAGGACGCGACTGCAACAGCAGGTGGGCGATCTGCATCTTGATCTGCCGTCCCGGACGGCCACGCGCGGCGGGAGGCTGCTGGATCTGACGCCGCGTGAATTCGATCTGCTGGTGTATCTGTCTACACTTCAGGGCGATGTGGCTACCCGCGAAATGCTTCAGCATGAGGTGTGGAAGGTGAATTCCACCATGACCTCCATGGATAATGTGATCGATGTGCATATTTCCCGTCTGCGGCAGAAACTGGATGGCGAAGGGCAGTCCTCCCTCTTACACACCGTGCGCGGTGTCGGTTTTGTGCTGAAAGAAAAACCATGAAAAAGCGAACCATTCGCAGTCGTTTTTTCGGATCGCTGGCGATCTATACCGTGGTTAACTATATGCTGATCGGTCTGGCGCTGTTCTCGTTCGATCTGTACGAATACAGCCGGAACGAAGGAATGCTCGGCGAGGAGATGGAAGAGGTGCTGGTGGTGATCAGCGTGATGTTTATCCTGTTTCCCGTCAGCCTGCTGGTGGCATGGGGGGTATCGCGCTGGCTGCTTCGGCCGTGGCGCTCTATGGTGGATCAGGCGGAGCAGATCAGCGGCGGACGGCTGGAGGATCGGATTGCCGCGGAAAATCCTTCGGATGAAGTCGGGCGTCTGGCGGCCACGCTGAACCGGACGTTTGATGAGTATCAGGGACTGCTGGATCGCATGCAGCGCTTCAGCTACGACGCTTCGCACCAGCTGCGCAATCCGTTGGCCGGCATTCGTACCCGCACGGAAATCTGCCTGAAGCAGCCCCGGTCGGAGGAAGAGTATCGCGGTGCCCTTGAGGACGTCCTCGGCAACACGGTTCGCCTGAGCCGCACCGTGACCCAGTTGCTGCTGTTGGCCCGGGCCGCCGGCGGGGCGCTGGATGAATATCGGGAGAGCATTCTTCTGAAGGAGATGATACAGGGATTGGTTAATGAAGCTTTAATGATCGGCGAGCTGCGCGAAATCAGCGTGAGCTTCCGCGTTGAAGGTCCGCATTCCTCCATGCGGGGTGTGCCGGACCTGATTCGTGAGGCGCTTTCGAACCTGATCGACAATGCCCTGAAATTTACCCCGGATGGTGGTCGGATCGAAGTTGCCCTGCTTTCACTTTCTGGCGGGGATGTCCGCATCGAAGTTTCGGATTCCGGCCCCGGCCTGACCGGAGAACAGCGTGCCGGTATATTCCGTCCTTTTAAGCGGGGCGTGAATTCCGGTCGGGAAGGAACCGGGCTGGGCCTCGCCATCGTGGCGGATGTCTGCCGAGCCCATCAGGGTTCCTTCGGGGTGGATTCCAGCCCGCTGGGCGGATGCCGCTTCTGGATGGAGTTCGATACGCAGGATTAGATGCCGGCGCCGTGGCCCGGGACATCGCGCGTGCGAACCATCACACCGCCTTCGGCCCGAATCACCCGGCTGAGCGGCGGAACGCTGTGCATCAGGAATACGTTGCCGGCCACAACGGCGCCATGACCAATCACGGTATCGCCACCGAGAATGGTGCTGTTGGCATACACAATGACATCGTCCTCAACCGTCGGGTGTCGCTGAATGTGCTTGATCGGCCGCCCGTGTTCATCAAGCGGGAAGCTCTTCGCTCCGAGGGTCACACCCTGATAGAGCTTGACGTTATTGCCGATGTTGCAGGTTTCGCCGATCACAACACCGGTGCCGTGGTCGATGAAAAAGCCGGTTCCGATGGTGGCGCCGGGGTGAATATCGATGCCGGTCAGCGAGTGGGTGTATTCGCTCATCATGCGCGGGATCAGCGGGACCTTCAGGTTGTAGAGCTGGTGCGCGATGCGGTGCGAGGTGATGGCGACGAGTCCCGGATATGCCAGCTTGACTTCGGCATAACTGAGCGCCGCCGGGTCGCCGTTGTAGGCGGCCTTGACATCGGCAATCAGGTCTTCCCGAATGCCGGGAATCGATTCCAGAAAGGCGTTCACAATATTGGATGATTCCAGGTAGAGATTGTCGATCGGCGCCCGTTTTTCGTGCAGGTCTGCCGCGCCCATCCAGCGGAAAGGCAGCGCCTTTTCAATTTCCATCTGGAGGATTTCGGCCGTGTTTTTCAATTGCTTGATAAAATAACTGCTGAAATCGCCGGGTTCCGGCATGTGTTTTCCCGGAAAAAGGACATCAGAAAGCAGGCGCAGGGATTCGATGACCTGGTCGATTTCGGGATGGGCCCAGAGCGGGCGATCCGGAAGATCGGCCTCGTCTTTGGAATAGAGCGGAATCAGTCGGGCGGCTGTTTCTTCAATTTTCTGGATTGTGTTCATTTGCGTGCCTCATTGATATTGCCGTCACGCTAACGGGGCGCATGCCCATAAGCAATTTTATTCTTTTCTACGCCGGAGCGATGCATAAGTATTCACGGCCATTTCAACGAGGATCGCAGTTATGAAATATATCAGCACGCGCGGGCAGATGGCCCCGATCGGTTTTCAGGATGCAGTGATGACCGGGCTGGCGCCGGACGGCGGCCTGCTGCTGCCCGAAACGCTGCCGGATGTCAGCGCAAGTTTAACCGACTGGGCCGGCCTTTCGTACACCGATCTGGCTTTTGAGGTGATCAGCCTGTTTGCCACCGATATTCCGGCGGACGAACTCAAGGCGCTGATTGATGAAAGTTACTCGACCTTCGAGCATCCTGAAGTAGCGCCGACGGTTCGTGTCGGCAATGTTCATGTCCTGGAACTGTTTCACGGGCCGACGCTGGCCTTTAAGGATGTGGCACTGCAGTTCCTCGGCACCCTGTTTGCCTATATTCTCGAGCGTCGCGGCGGAGAGCTGAATATTCTGGGTGCCACGAGCGGCGACACCGGAAGCGCCGCCATTCATGGCGTTCGCGGAAAACCGAACATCAACATCTTCATCATGCATCCGGCGGGCCGGACGAGTCCGCTGCAGGAAAAGCAGATGACGAGCGTGCTTGATGACAATGTCTATAATCTGGCAGTGGACGGCACGTTCGACGATTGCCAGCGCATCATGAAAACCACTTTTGCAGATGTTCCCTTCAAGACCGAACATTCGCTGGGATCGGTGAATTCAGTCAACTGGGCCCGTGTGCTGGCCCAGACGGTTTATTATTTCTATTCGGCCTTCCGCGTGATGAAGGAGTCCGGCGCGGCATCCGTTCAGTTTTCGGTTCCGACCGGCAACTTCGGCGACATCCTGGCCGGTTATCTGGCCCAGCGGATGGGACTTCCGATCAGTAAACTGATTCTTGCCACCAACGAAAATGATATCCTGTCACGCTTCTTCAACAGCGGCGTTTACGGAATGGCGGACGTAGTTCCGACCATCAGTCCTTCCATGGATATTCAGGTGGCCAGTAATTTTGAGCGATATCTTTATTACAAGGTCGATGCAAATGCCGAGAAGCTCTCCGCACTCATGGCGGATTTTAATGAGTCCGGCGCGCTGAAAATCGCGCTGAATGAAAACGGAACGGTCGATGATCTTTTTGTCGCCGGGCGCGGGGATACGGAATGCACCATGGAAACTATTCGCCGTTACCATGGGAATACCGGATATGTGCTGGATCCGCATACGGCGGTTGGCGTGTATGTGGCAGAGCAGTATTTGTCCGAAACGACGCCGACAATCTGTCTGTCGACGGCGCATCCCGCCAAGTTTACGCAGGCCATTGTCGATGCTATCGGAGAGGAAGTGCACCATCCAACGCTGGACGCGCTGGCTTCGGCTGAGACACGCTGCGATTCCATCGCGAACGATGTGGATGCGGTGAAGGAATATGTTGTAGAGCACATATAAAACAGTTTGAGAGGAACGATGAAGATTTGGATCACGTTCATTCTTTTGGTGGCAGGTGTCTGCATCGGCAGTTACGCCGGCAATAACGAAAAATCATTCCGGGTGTTCATGGATGGTCAGGGCCGCGCGATTATGTTGCGCGTGGTCAAGTGCGACCTGCAGCACGATGAGGTGACGGTCGAGCGCGAAGATGAACGCCGGTTGACCGTCCGGATCAGTAGCTTCAGCAAATCTGATCAGGAATATATCAAGGAGTGGTTTCTGGCCAATGAGTTGATTGAAGAGAGAAACCTGCCCATTTCCATCAATAAGAAAACGAGCGCAAAGGATGCCTCTCACGAAACCACCTCTTTTCTTATTACGCTCGAGAATAAGACGAAACAGTCCATAAAAAATGCCCGGATCAGATACATTATCTATTATGAGCAGAGTGAGCGGTACGATGATGCGCCTACGCAGAAAGAGCTTTCAAAAGAGGCCTTCATGAAGGAAATTCCGGCAGGCGAAATAACTTCGCTGACCACAAGCGGCGTGGAAGTCTATACGGAAAGTGCCACCATCAGCAAGCGGGCCGAGGGCGATGTGCACGGGATCCGCTGCCGCCTGATTGTACGATTATCCGACGATAAAGAGATTTATCGGGAATTTACCTATCCCAGGGGATTGTCCGATAAAAAATTTCCCTGGAAATAGACGCGTATAGTCTTCGGATTTTCTTCCATCGATGAATCATGTGGCCGGCTGGTTGACGGTCGATGTTGAACGAATGGATACCGTTAAGGCAAATCTGGTTGAACATATCGAATAGTTGATTGTGTCGTTCCGTTGCAGTGTTTTGTATCAAGACCGGGGCTCCGATGGGCGGCTACGATCTTTATCGTGCCTGAAGGCCGCCAAAAATCAGATGGGAAGCGGTCCGGTTATGCATGGATCCGGTTTGAGTATTTTGATTTTAAATAAACTATTAAAATGTTTGAACGTAATTGTCGTTTACTCTGTCGAGATTATTCATTCGGTTTAATGCGTTAGAAGTATAAGTAAGTTAGTGGTTTTATTGTTGTTGGGGGTATGATGAAAAGTATTGTTGCGGTGTTGTTTTTGGGTGCTTTCTGTTTTTGTGCAGCGGCG
Source organism: Pontiellaceae bacterium (assembly GCA_016937945.1). GTDB lineage: Bacteria > Verrucomicrobiota > Kiritimatiellia > Kiritimatiellales > Pontiellaceae > Pontiella. Next base: position 7,576 of record JAFGVP010000116.1, read on the forward strand.
GAGAATAATGGGTATCGGGTGTTTATGGACACTCAGGGTCGGGCAATTATGCTCAAAGTTGTTAAGTGCGACCCGAAGCATGATTCAGTTACGGTCGAGCGGGAGGATGGCCGGCGTTTAACGGTCAAGATAAGCAACTTTGGAAAATCCGATCAGGATTATATTAAAGAATGGTTTAAGGCCAATGAGCTGATTGATGAGAAGAATCTGAAGATCTCTTTTGATGATGTTGTTTCTCGGAGAGAAGAGGACATCACCGGTAGCGTATATATTGGTGGCGGACTGTCGGATACAGCCAAGATCGGCTCGAAGAAATATGAAAAGGTCTCCTATAAGATTACCTTTGAAAATAAGTCAAGCTACCCCATTCAGAACGCCCGGTTGGAATACAGGATTTATTCTGAGCAGTCGACCCGGACCAACAAGGAGCCCAAGCAGGATGTTTTGTCTAAAAATGTGGATCTGAAAGTGATGTATTCCGGCAAAAAAATGTCCTTCACAACTGATTCTATCGAGGTGCTGAATGAAAAATATACGCATAGCGACTATGATTATCGAAACACCGCGGAGGGCGAAGTAAATGGGATTCGTTGTCGCCTGATCGTTAAGATGAGCGATGATAAGGAGATTGTCCGAGAGTTCTGTTATCCGTCATCTCTATCCGAGAAAAAGTATCCCTGGAAATAAGAAAAGACTCGGTCGTGTTGCTACCCTCACTGATCAATCTTTTTGCCGCGCCGTTTTCGGTTCGTACGGCCAGGACAAGTGCGAAAAAAGACGGAGCCCTCGATTTTTTCCATCAGGGAATCGCAGTCTACTGCGGGGAGGAACATGTCGATCTAGTGAAGACTGCGCTGGATCGCCTCGTCGAATTCTATGGCACCGATTGGCTCCTCCGGCGCAAAAACCTGCGCTGTATTGTGATTGATCGAATCATGTGTACAGCACTCTGGTTTTCTGTGCGAACACTGGTGATTAATCGCGAAGATGCCGGCCGGATGACCTCCATCAATCACATGGCCGGTTGGCTGGCCGCCGATATGGAGCGCATTGCCTTCCTTCGTAGAAAACATGCACTTCATATGATCTGGAGTGCGCGCCTTCTTCAGGAGGCCAATGCCGTCGGTCGGGTTAAGCGGGACGAATTTATTCGTCGTTGCGGGGACCGGACAGCGTAAGGGACTTATCGGTTCTGCGCGGCAATATCCCGGATCAGGGCATACAGCTCTTTCGCATCGATATTATTGGCCTCGCCGGCATCGCGCATGGCATCGCCAGCCGCAACTTTAATGCCGAAGCCTGCCAGTCCGGAAATGATCGTTTCCGTATCGAGACGGTACTCTTCGCACAGCGATCCAATCGTTTGTCGTCCCAGGCGCCGCGGTTCTTCCGGCATGGGTTTTACAAGGGTCTGTTCCACGGGCAGCACCACCTGCACCGGTTCTGCTTCCCTGGATTGGTGCGATCCGGTGTTGGTCTCGGACATGACGCCCTTTCGGGATTCCCTGTATTTCTGGAACAGGCTGATCGGCGGAAGGCTGAGCAGGGTGCCGGCCACGAAGATGACGGTAATTACCAGTGACAGATTGAAATCCATCGTGAAAATCCGCAGCTGTTTCTTGCGGTTTTTCAGGTAGTTTACAATGGGTTTTATGTTCAGGAAAATGTGGATAATGCCGGAGGAAAGAAGCAGGAATCCAAGATTGGTATGGATTGCCAGCCAATCATCCTTGCTCAGGTTCCATAGTTCCCATTGGCCGGAATGCCGCCCGGTCGGGGCCACGAAGGCAATGATGCTGGTCAGCAGCACGAGGATGAACGATAGCAGCAACGTCAGCGACGTAATTTTTCTCAACGACATAAGAGTCCTCTATTCGAATTGTATGAAACGCTCTGTCTCATCGGCCACATGACCGGCCATCACCTCAGCCGCGGTTCCTCCGAACAGTCTTCCCATCAGTCCTGCATTCATTGTCGATATGTACGTCTTTCCGTCGGTTTTTTCATAAACCGCAATTGAACAAGGCATCATGACCGAAAGGAAACGTGCATCATCGTCCTTTAAAACAATTTCTGCATACTCGGGATGGCAAATCTTCAGGGAGGTCGCCGGTAAAACGGTTCGGCCTTCCTTGGCAAGGGATTTATCCAATCTCATGGTTGCAGACACTTTCCATCCGCTGTTCGTCACATTGCCTTGAATATAATTGAGGGTCTCCTCGTATCCGAGCGGACTTTCGATCTCCCGAAGCATCAGCCGGGGCATTGCCAGCAGCATGATTCCGGTGCACACGATTATTCCTGATACGAATCCGATGGCAAACTTTTTCATCACAGCTCCTTTCGGCGTTCAGCGCATGGAAGTAAAAAGCGCGCCGAGGACAGCTCCGTAGATGGCACCACGCCATGGTGTCGAGGTCAGGGGACAGGTGCCGGATGTACACTTCCCGAAATAGCCCATTAAAGCTCCAAGGGCTCCGCCGACCACAATTCCTGCCACGATTCTGATAATCTGGGATCTGTCCATTTTTCCCTCCGTTGAAGTTAGATGATTTGCACCTCAAGGGTTACCGGGCAGTTAAGCGAGTTTGAAAGCGGACAGGTTTTTTCGGCCTGCAGGATGGCTTTTTGAGTGGCTTCGGTCTGGGCTGGATCCTCGATCTCTACGGTTACGGCCACCGTGATACCGGTGATAACCAGTCCGGTCGGTCCCTTTTCCATGGTTGCCTCCGCATTGCTTTGGTAATTCTTGAGCGTGATTTTGGAGCGCTCCAGAAAAAAGAGTGCCGAGGTCATGATACAGGTGGCGACTGCGCTGGTGAGCAGATCCTCCGGGGTCCAGATATTCTCCGGCCCGCCGAATTCCGGCGGTGTAGCCACCTCTACCGTCGGTTTTCCCGCGCAACGGGATTCACCGGTCTTTCCCTTTTTCCAGTCTACAGCCACTTTATATGTCCACATAATGTCTCCCGAAATAGATCAGGCCGGCACCTTTACAAGCAACCGGCCCTTGATTGTTTCCCTTAGATGAACAGGTTGGCGTTGCCGCCGATCTGATCAATGTACATCGCAACGCCGCCTTCTTCGATGCCATCAATCAGTTCTTCCTTCTTGATGCCCATCAGGTCCATGGACATGCTGCAGGCCACGAGCTTGACGCCGTTTTCCTTGGCGGAGGCAATCAGCTCCGGCAGGGTCGCGACGTTTTTCTTATCCATGATGTTTTCGATCATGGCTTTGCCGACGCCTCCCATGTTCATGTTGGAAAGTCCGAGCTTGTTCGGGCCGCGCGGCATCATCATACCGAACATCTTTTCAACCAGGGTTTTCTTGATGGTTTCAGGATTTTCCTTCCGCAGGATGTTCAGCCCCCAGAAGGTGAAGAACAGGGTTACCTGATAGCCCATGGTCGCAGCGCCGTTGGCGATGATGAATGCGGCGAGCGCTTTGTCGAGATCGTGACTGAAGACCACGTTGGTGAAACGCTTCGGTCCGGCCGGTAGGGTCGGGCAGGCTTCGCCCTTTGGGGCCTTGGTGATCACTGCACGATATCCGCCGCCGGGAACCGCTTCCATCGCTTCAAGGCGGTTTCCTGTGGAGTGACACCATGCCGGTACGTCGCCGGCAAAGCCCGGATCGGTGGAGGTGATGCTCATGGACTGACCGTTCTTGATGGAATCCAGCGAGCTTTTGAGCTTCATGATCGGACCGGGGCACTGCAGGCCGCAGGCATCGACTTCCAGCACCGGCGGCATGACGACGACCTGATCGCGTACTTTTTCGCCGGTGTCATTGGTCATGATTTCAGCTTCCGGAATCTGCGTAATCTGCTGGTCGGTGGCCATCATGTAGCTCTTGTAGCCGCCGCTCAGGTTCCGGCACGTAATGCCGTTCTGTTCCAGAATGCGGCAGGCCAGATAGCCGCGCAGGCCTACTTGGCAGAATACGAGGTATTCCTTGTCCTTGGAAAACTTGTCGAGGTTTTCGCGGATTGTCGGCAACGGAATATTCTTGGCGCCGCGGATGGTTCCGAGTTCGACTTCCTCTGCATTCCGAACGTCGATCAGTTTCTGGTTGTCAGCAAGGTTCAGGGCTTCTTCAGCATGGAAGATTTTTGATTCACCGGACAGCACATTGGTCGCAACAAAACCGGCATAGTTGATAACGTCCTTAGCCGAGCCGAACGGCGGGGCATAGCAGAGTTCCATTTCGGACAGGTCTTCAACGGTCAGGCCGGAACGGATCGCCACGGCAATCACGTCGATGCGCTTGTCAACGCCGTCGGCGCCGACCGCCTGGGCTCCGAGCACCTTGCCGGTTTCCGGATCAAACAACAGCTTGAAGCTGACCGGATGCGCGCCCGGATAGTAGCCGGCGTGGCTGCTGGGGTGCACATAGATCTTTTCGTAGGGGGTATTGGTACGCTTGGCCATCTTTTCGCTTAGGCCGGTCATGGCGATGGCCATGTTGAATACCTTACAGATCGAGGTTCCCTGCGTATTCTTATAGGTCGTGTTGCGGCCGTAAATGTTATCGACGGCAATACGCGCCTGACGGTTGGCAGGTCCGGCGAGCGGAATCAGTGCCGGTTGCCCGGTGATGAAATCAGTGATTTCAACGGCGTCACCCATGGCATAGATGTTTTCATCCGACGTCCTCATGGTTGCGTCCACCTTGATTCCGCCGGTCACGCCGATCTCCAGTCCGGCGTCAACGGCCAGCCTTGTTTCCGGTTTTACACCGATGGCAAGAATGGTGACGTCAACCGTCAGGCTGTTGCCGTCGCTGAGGATCAGCGTAACCCCGTTGGCGGATTCCTTGAACTCCGTGACAGAGGTTTTCAGGCGCAGGTCGACCCCGAAGAGGCGAAGCTCCTGATTGAGCGGGGTGGTCATTTCCGGGTCGGCCGGGCCCATAACCTGCGGTGCGAGTTCGATCAGGGTCGTGGTGATATCGATTTCACGCAGGGCTTCGGCCACTTCCAGACCGATGAAGCCTCCACCAATGACAGCGGCACTGCTCTTGCCCTGAAGGCTTTCCATAATCTTATCCATGTCCTGCAGGTTGCGCAGGCTCAGGACGTTCGGGTTGTCGATTCCGGGAATCGGGGGGCGGACCGGAGCCGCGCCGGGGCTGAGGATGAGGTTGTCGTAGGATTCAGTGTACTCTTCGCCGGTTTTAAGATTAATGGCTGTCACTTCCTTTTTCTTCGGGTCGATGGATGTGACTTCGGTCAGGGTGCGGATATCAAAGTTATACTTTGACGTCATGATTTCCGGGGTCGTTACAAGCAGGCTTTCACGCTCGGAGATCGTTCCGCCGATGTGGTAGGGAAGTCCGCAGTTGGCAAACGAAATATCCGGGCCGCGCTCGAACATGATGATTTCCGCATTTTCATCCAGTCGCCGTGCGCGGGCTGCCGAGCTGGCGCCACCGGCAACGCCGCCGATAATCAGAAGTTTTTTAGTACTCATTTTTCATGACCTTTCAAGTCACGTTTAATTACAAGATAATGATAACCTAATGTTGTGACGAAGAAAAAACAGGACACTTAGTCCTGAAAATTCAGAAAACGACGCAGGTGACGATGCATGCAGTCGAACAGTTTCAGAAAATCACGATTGCATAGGCTGCAGTATTTCTGTGTACCTTCCTTGCGGATGTCCACCAGCTTCTGCTGGCAGAGAATTTTTAACTGCTGAGACATCATGGACTGGCTGCAGCCCAGTTCTTCATAGAGCTGCGTCACGGTCCGTTCGCCATCGGCAAGAATTTCAATGACACCGAGCCGCACGGGGTGTGCCATCGCCTTCAGGACATCGGCAGCAATTATTCTTTCTTCACAAACCATCTGTTTCTCCAAATTCAATTCATCAAGCATTATGATATTTTGATGTTCTCGCCAATCCAATTATTCCAGTTTTTTATGCGGATCAGGGGATGAATGAAACGGCGGGAAAGGTGATATAAGTTATAACGAATTATACATAATGATATTATTATATCGATATATTTGGCTTGATATCTGTCGCTCGCCGGTGTTTATTTTTCAACATGTCCTATGAGCGCTGATAATAACTAAAGGAGCAAGGGGATGAATAAACGTCTGATGATCACCGCTGTTGCCGCAGCTGCAGCAGCCACACAAGTCTTCGCTACGGAAGGCATCAACCTGATCGGTGTTGGTCCAGTCCAGCAGGGAACCGCCGGTGCCGGTGTCGCTTCTGCAAAGGATTCTACCTGGCTGATTCTCAACCCGGCCGGGCTCGTAGACCTCCAGCCCAGTATGGATGCATCGTTCCAGGTGTTCGCACCGGTTCGTACGATCAATTCCACGCTGAGTTTTGCCGGCGAGCAGGAAGATGACTCTATGTTCGTTATTCCTTCCATCAGTACCTCTTTCGGCTGCTGCCAGGGAGAAAACGGATTTGTCGGTCTGGGCATTTACGGCACCAGCGGCATGGGCGTGGATTATGATTTCGGTCGCGTCGGTGGCGACAGCAATTCCGATGGTATGCCCGATATGGCGCAGAACATGGTCGATCAGATGACCGAACTTTCCGTTGCCAAAATGACGGCAACGTATGCTTATCGTTTCGGTGACAGCGGCCTGAGCATCGGCGCCGGACCGATTATTGTTCTTGCACGCTTCCGGACCGATATGCTGGATCCTACCTTCACTCCGGCATCCGGCAAGTGGGACACGGCTTATGGTTTTGGCGGAATTTTCGGTGTCAACCAGCATCTCGGCCGGCTTTCTCTCGGTGCCAGCTACATGACCGAACAGAACCTGACCGAGTTCGATGAATATGACAGCCTGTTTATCGATTCCCTGAACCTTCCTCAGCAGTTCACGATCGGTGCGGCCTATAATGTGCTCGATAACGTGGAAGTTGCTCTCGACTATCGCTGGATCGGCTGGGGAGAACTTGACACCATGGGCGACCAGTTCGGTTGGGAAAACCAGAATGTTGTAAAGGCTGGCGTGACCTGGTCCGCAACGGATGCTCTCGTGCTGCGTACCGGTATTTCCTACGGTAAATCCCCGATTGACGAAAGTACGGCATTCAGTAATGCGCTTTTCCCGGCTATCATGGAAACGCATTTTGCATGTGGCGCTTCCTATGCGTGGGAACAGTGGGCCGCTCATTTTGCTTACATCCATGCGTTTGAAGAAAACCTGACTGCCAACGGCAATGATATGCCCTTCGGCATGGGTGCCGGAACGGAAATCAGCATGTACCAGAATTCGCTGACCGCCGGCGTTACCTATACTTTCTAATCGAGGTTGCAATAAGGTATCACCGAAGGCTCTGGATTTCCGGGGCCTTTTTTTTGTTGGTGCGCCCGGCGGGGCGCATCCACTTGAGGGTGAAAGTCTCTTACGCCCCCGTATTTGGTGGAGAGCCGGAAGATCATGGCTGATCCTGTGGCGGCAACGGAAGAGATAGCGAACCCGTCGTAAACGGTTGTTGGCACGCGGGCTCGACGAAAAACGAGCCAGCATATCCTCCTGCAACGGGCGGGGCGCGTGGTTGAGCTCCGGCGCATCGCATATGAACGACGCCTTCAGAAAGAAAACCTTCGACGGTCTCGGACTGGTGAATCTGCTCGAAACATTGCAGGGAAACAGACCAGCATGATCATTCGGAACCGCCGCCATACGTGAACCGCCGCCATGCAACTATGCTCATGAGGGTGAGGTAGCAGATGAGCCGCTCGGCGGTCCCAAGTCGGCAAGCTTCCACGCGGAAGCCGGATTTGAGTACTTTGAAGAACATCTCGATCCGCCAACGCAGGCTGTACCAGCGTACCCGCTCGCAGGCTTCTTCCAAGGATGTCACGGGCATGTTGCTCAACAGCATCCATTCCACGGGATCTTCGCC
>JAFGVP010000117.1 GCA_016937945.1 Pontiellaceae bacterium
AATTCCTCCCTTAGTAGTCCCATCGGAGTGTAACGGAGATGGAATTCCTCCCTTAGTAGTCCCATCGGAGTGTAACGGAGATGGAATCAGTCATCCCAGCCGCGCCCATACCCGGTCACAGGATATTGCCGCCACCATGCAACCAGCGTATCGCGTCCATACTCTTCTTCATATCGGAAATAACTGCTCCACGGCCATTCGCCGCCAAGGTCCGCATATCCATGTTTCACGGGATTGGCGTGAATATAATTCAGCGTTCGGAAATAGTGAACTTCGCCTCGAATACGGCGATCCGCATAACAATACCAAACCTTGCGCCCGCGCGATTTATCCTGCCCATTCCATCGGGTGGACGTGGTGTTATGCAACCGATGCAGCCATTTGCCAAATTCCGGCAACCTCGTTTTCAGCAACAGGTGGTAATGGTTCGGAAGAATCACCCATGCCCGCACTTCGGCCACGCAGTCCCGGGCAAGACCATCAATGAGCAGCGACTCGAATTCACCCAGCCGATCGGTAGAGTGAAGGACAGGAGCATGTTCATAGCATGCCGCGGTCACATGATAGAGATAGGAACCGGAATCAAAATGAGGAGGAGCATGCCACGGCAGTCGGCATTGCCGGCGCAGGCGAAGTATTTCCTTCCGCTGTTCCCTGCTCATCCTGCGCCACTCATACATACGCAAGATATAGCCAGAACAACTTTGATCAATAAAGTTTATTCTCTCCGTTACACTCCGGGAATACTACAAAGGGGACTCCCTCTTCGTCCCATCGGAGCGCAGCGGAGATGTAGTTCTCCCTTCGTAGTCCCATCGGAGCGCAGCGGAGATGGGTTATTCCGCAACGAGGGGTAGCATCACCGTAACCGTGCACCCCGAACCGGCGCCGGACTGAATCGAAACCGATCCCCCGAAGGCATTCACGAAGGCGCGGACCATGCTCAACCCCAGGCCATGCCCCGGCGTATTGCGGCTGGGATCCAGCCGATAGAAGCGCTTGAAGACATTTTCCACTTCGTTTTCGGGAATGCCGGGACCGTTATCGCGTACAATCAGCTCAATCCGGTCGTTCTCCGTTTGGAGCAGAAGATCAACCGACCCGCCCTGCGGCGCAAACTTGAGGGCATTATCCAGCAGGTTGGCAATGACACGCTGCATGCGGTTCCGATCGCCGAACATCGGAACCGGTCCATCGGGCGCGGAGCAGCGGAATAGGATATCGTGATCCTCGGCCACGGTTGAAAACATGTCATGCGCACTACGGACTTCAGCGGCGAGATCGAAGGATTCCTCCTGAAGCACGAGCATGCCGGCCTCCGCGCGGGAGAGTTCAAGTATGGAATCGATCAGCGGCATGAGCCGGTCGCACTCTTCCGTGGCCGAAGCCAGCATCTGCTCCCGCTCTGTCGGGCCGACTTCCGCCCACTCCGAACTTTCAATCAGTCCGCGAATACGCATGACCGGCGTTTTCAGATCGTGGGCAATATTGGCGGTCACATCGCGAAGCTCCCGCATCAGCAGATCCACCTGCTCCACCATGGCATTGAAGGCATAGACCAGCTCCTTGATTTCCGTGCCTTCGGTGGAGACATCCACCCGGGCCTTAAAGTTACCGGCCTGCACTCGTCCCGCCGCGACCGTAACCCGCTGAACCCCGGACATCGCTTTCCGCGACACCATGAAGCCGATCCAACCGGAAACCGGTGTGAAGACAACAATCAGTACGGCGCAGAACGCGAACGCCCAGAAGGTAATCTGCTCCATCTCCTCCATATCCTTCACGGCATACAAACGGTTACCGTCAAAAAGCACCAATCCGCCGTAGAGATCCTCACCCCGCCGTTCCATGCGCACACTGTCCGAGGCAACCTTCAGCTCAAAATTTTCGGCCGGATGCTCACCGGACAACGCCCCTGCCAGCAAATGATCTTCGGAGTCGCACAGCAGGAGAGAAATGGCGGATCTCCCATCTGTTCCCAAGGATTCCTTCATGCTTTCGTATACTTCCTGAACCGGCTTACGATCGGCCGCCCAGACGTCGCCGGCGGGGTCGGCCAGAATTTCAAGCCACTCTGATCCAGTCGACGCGATGATTTCATAAAGCGTCCCGCCCGGCTGGACCTCTCGCTCCACCAGACCGATATGAATCTGCGGGAACTGCTCCTCCACACGTCGCAGCAATGCCTCGGGAAGCTGATCGGAAATCTCATCCTGTTTCCCGAGGTATGCGGTCTGCGCCGCATGCAGTGCCACCTTCATTTCCGTTCGCGCAAAACCGACCGCGGACGCCCGCACGAGTATAAGCGCGATCATGAAGGTAATCGTCAGCGACGCCATCACCATCATCATGTAGAGAATGGCCAGCCGAAAGCGGAAAGTCTTTCGTAATCTAGTCCACCGGACGGATTTCATAACCACTCCCCCGCACGGTATGAATCAGCTTCGGACGGAACTCCGTGTCAATTTTCCGGCGCAGTTTACAGATACGGGATTCCACGACATTCGTCAGCGAGTCGGCATTATAATGCCAGACATCGTGCAGCACCATGGAACGGGTGACAATCCGGCCCCGGTTGCGCATCAGATAAACCAGCAGAGCATATTCCTGCGGCTGAAGCTCAATCTCGACATCTCCCCGGAAAACCTTGCCGGCCAGCAGATCCACCCGCAGGTCCGCTTCTTCCAGCACCTCCGGAGCCGTCTCGATCCGGCTGCGCCGCAGCAGCGCATCGATCCGCGCCGCCAGTTCATCAAACGCAAACGGCTTCGGCAGATAATCATCCGCCCCCGCCTGCAATCCTTCGATTCGTTCATTCACGCTGCCCTTGGCGCTGAGAATCAGGACAGGAAGCTTGGGATTAACGGAGCGAAGCGACACCAGCAGCGAAAGCCCGTCCTGTCCCGGAAGCATCAGATCCGTCACCAGCAGGCTGTAGGTTTTTGCCGCCGCCATTCCGGACGCGGTTTCCGCATCCGGCGCGTGATCCACCGAATATCCGCTCCGCCGCAGGCTTCGGCAGACCAGCTCGGAGAGCTTTTCATCATCTTCCACGAAAAGGATAGGTTGGGATTGCTTGTTTTCCATGCCGCCATTCAGCCTTTTGCGCAGAAATAAACCAAATCCCATCAGATTACCAAATGATAATCTGATCCACGTTGGTCCTTTCGGCGTCTGCTGGCAGGTTCGCGACATGCAAAAATTTCCGTCCAAAGTCCTGAATGTCCGCACCGGACTGATCCTGCTTTTCATAATCATCTACCTGCTGCCGCTCAACCTGCGCCAGCTCGGTGTGCCCGACGAAATGCGCTACGGAGAAATCGCCCGCGAAATGACGGCCTCCGGCAACTACATCTCGCCCCGCCTGAACGGCCTCCACTACTTTGAAAAACCAGCCGGCGGCCATATTCTCAATGCCGTATCGCTGAAGCTGTTCGGCGAAACCAATTTTGCGGTGCGCCTGATGCCCGCGCTCTTTGCCGGCATAGCCGCCTGGGCGCTCTACCTGCTCATGCGGCGAAAATATTCAGCCGAAACTGCCGCGCTCGGCACATTGATTCTGCTGACCTGCGCAGAGTTCATGGGCATCGGAACCTACAGCGTACTCGACAGCATCGTCACCGGGTTCATTACCCTGACCCTCTGCTTTTTCTACCCCGCTGTGGAAACGCGCGGCCTGGCACGTGTCGGCTGGCTGATCCTCGCCGGCCTGGCGGCCGGAGGTGCCTTCCTGATCAAGGGATTTATTGCCTTCGCGGTGCCCGTGGTTGTGATTGTCCCCTACCTGCTCCTCCGGAAACGATGGAAAGACCTGTTGATCCTGCCGTGGATTCCCCTGATCTCAGCGGTCATCATATCCCTGCCATGGAGCCTCGCCATTGCCGAGCAGGAACCCGATTTCTGGCGCTATTTTTTCTGGGAAGAACACATCAACCGCTTTTTCTCGCAAACCCACGCCCAGCATGAAAACCCGTTCTGGTATTTCATCCCCGTCATTCTTGCCGGAACCATCCCATGGGTCTTCACCGCCCCGCTTCCGCTGCGCGACCTGATTCGAAAGCGCCGAACTGAACCGATGATTCTGTTTGCGCTCTGCTGGCTGATCATGCCGTTCCTCTTTTTCTCGGCATCCTCCGGGAAACTGGGCACCTACATCCTGCCCTGCTTCCCCGGCTTTGCGCTGCTGCTGGCCGTCGCTCTGGGCGACCGGATGGAACAGGACCGGGAAAACCGTTCCATTCGAACCGGCATCTACTGCTTCGGCACGCTCCTGCTGATGACCCTCATCGGCGTTGCGGTTGCGGCGATCCTGAACGCCATGGGCAGGATGCCGGAACTCGATGCGCACATTACTCTCAAATTTATCGGCGCCCTTCTGGGGCTGTCCGGCGCAATCGCCGCGCTGGTCATCGCCCTGCGTTCCAATAGCGCATACCGAAAAACGGTCCTGCTCGGACTCTCATCCGGCATACTGTTTGTCACCGCCATCTCCTGCGCTCCAACGGAAATATCCCCGGCCCTCGGCATTCAGGGATTTCTCGCATCCGAGCAGGCACGCATTGATGACAACACGATCCTGGTCGGAACCCCGAAAACCACCCACGCGATGTGCTATGTCTACAAGCGCGACGATGTCTACCTCTTTTCCGGAATGGGTGAATTCGATTATGGCCTATCCTATCCCGAGGCGGCCTACCGTCATCTGGATCCGATCGAGCTCGAAAAACTGATTCTCGACCGCGGCAGCCGGCAGGTCGTGGTCTGCATCAAGGCCAAACCCGGCAGTCCCATCAAGGCCCAGCTGCCGAAACCGGCCTATGAACACCAATGGCTGAAAATCTGGTTTGCCGTCTACGAACCCCAAACAACCACCCCGAAAGCAAGGTAATCATGAGAGCAACATTCCTACCCTTTTCAACGCCGTCGATCTCCGAGGAGGAGATCGCTGCCGTGGCCGACGTACTTCGTTCCGGCTGGATTACCACCGGCCCCAACTGCGGCAAATTTGAGGAAGCCTTTGCCGCCTATACCGGCGCGGCCGGCGCCGTGGCCGTCAGTTCCGCCACCGGCGGCATGCACTGCGTGCTGCAGGCGCTCGGCATCGGCCCGGGCGATGAAGTGATCACTCCGTCAATGACCTGGGTTTCCACGGTAAACCTGATCTGCCTGCAGGGAGCCACGCCGGTTTTTGCGGATATCGACCGCGACACCCTGATGATTTCCCGCAGCACCATTGAGCCGCTGATCACCGGGAAAACCAAAGCCATCATTCCCGTTCACTATGCCGGCGCCGCCGCCGACATGGACCCGATCCGCGAACTGGCCGCAGAACACAGTATCACGCTGATTGAAGATGCCGCCCACGCCGCCGGCACCGAATATAAGGGAACCCGGATCGGGAAAACCG
>JAFGVP010000118.1 GCA_016937945.1 Pontiellaceae bacterium
GTTCCTGAAGCCGGGGGTAAACCTGTGGCTCGAGTCCGGCGCCGTTTTGCGATGCTCGTCGAATCCGGCGGATTTCCCGCGTCGTCGCACCCGGATTGAAGGGCATTTTGAAGATTCGTTCAACGTGGCGTTGGTTAATGCCGAAGGGTGCGATGGGTTAACGATCCGCGGAGAAGGAACGCTGGATGGCGCCGGCGAACCGATCTGGGATACTTTCTGGCGGGGGGTGGGCCATGATCCGGATTTCAGGAATCTTGATCTGGATCGTGCGAGGCTTTGTTTTATTGAAAACTGTGAGAATGTCTCGATTGAAGGGATCACCTTTAAGGATTCACAGTTCTGGAATCTCCATCTCTATAACTGCCGGAATGTGCGGGTGGAAAAGTGCCGGTTTGAAGTGCCGGAAACCTATTGGAAACCGCCGAGTACGGACGGCATCGATGTAGACAGCTGTCAGGATGTAACGGTCCGCGGATGTTTCTTTTCAATCACGGACGACTGTGTCTGCCTGAAAGGAACGAAGGGGCCGGATGCGCTGGAAGATGCGGGAAGTCCGCCGGTAGAGCGGGTGCGTATTTCTGAATGCGAATTTCATCGCGGATGCGGCGCGGTTACCTGCGGCAGCGAAGCGACGGTGGTGCGGGATGTGGTGGTCGAAAACTGCCGCGTCAACGGGATTATGCCGCTCGCCCGCTTCAAGCTGCGTCCGGATACGCCACAGCACTATTCGGACATTCATTTCAGAAATATCACCATGCAGGCCGGCGAGGTGATTCAGATCCGCGGGTGGTCGCAATACCACGATCCGAAAGGAAAGCCGGAGCCGCAGTCTTCCGTGCATGATATTTTCCTCTCGGATATCCGGGGGGCGGTTTATTCGTTTGGGGAGATCATGGGGAATAGCATGACAGATATTCACGGCCTGCATCTGGAAAATATAGACCTGAAGGCCCGTCGGGCGGAGTTGCGCGTCAGCGAAACAATTCAGGACCTTTCGTTGAGAAAGGTCCTGATTAACGAACTCCCTTTCGGGACGTGATGACCGTTCCTGGACGGCTTACTTTGCGTTATAGCGCACGCCGAAAAGCGGTCCGTCGAGCGTGACCTGATTCGGGTCAATACGCATTTCCTGAATCAGCTTTGCGTCATCGACCGGCGTTGTCATAAATGCGGGCAGCACCCGGCGCACACCGGCGTCGCAGGCAACGGGCTTATATTGTTTGCCTTCCTGCTCAATCATGAGTCGGCACATAAATCTTCCGCCCGGGATTTCGCCGATCAGAATGTCAATGTCAACCACCTGTCCCTTGCGAAGGTCAAACCAGTCGCCAATCACCATTCGGGCAGCGATATTCCATGTGTCGCCGGTGATTGGTTGGCCGTTAACGCGAACATCCTGAACAACGGAATAAAACTGGCGGGTTCCATCCCAGCCGCCGGCATCATCGATCTGGGTATGAATATCCCTGAAATTGATGTCGTTAAAATTTGCATTGTCCATCGGGAACAGTCGGTTGTTGTTGTCTTCACCGACCCAGGAGGACATCTTTTCGATCCATTCCGGCCAGCATGCATCAAGAACGAGCCGGCGGCCAACGCGCACCATCAGAATGTCGTCCCCTAGTCCGGTGAAACGATATCGACCGGTTTCCGGCGCCGCAATTTTTCCCTTATAATGACAGATCCAGTAACTGGGTTGAACCTGATCTTCTACACTGAAAGCTTTCGGGGCTGCGTTGGCATCCATCTGAGGCATCATGAATGCGGTTGCATATTTCAGCTTCGGGGCCTTGAAATAATCTTTCAGGCGGGCTTCATTGAAACCTGATCCAACAAATCCTCGGATCAGCTTGCACATCTCTCCGGAGGGGCGCTGCTTATCCTTGACCATCTGTCCGATTTCAGTCAGCTCACCGTCCTTGGTCTGCTTGAGATCATAGAACGTTCCAATCAGTTCGTTGCCCGAGCCCCGGTTTCCTCCGAAAAGACCCATGTCAAAGTTGAATCCGAGTCCCCCGAGTCCGGCACCGCTTCCGGCCCCCATGCCTCCGGGAACACCGACGATTTCCGGCATCGTGATGGATATGTTGTTAATTTTCGGCGACACAATGTTCTGCCGGAGTTTCGGTGCCTGGGTTTTCTTCCGGTCTTTTACCGGTACCTGCAGTTTCCGCAGGTTCATCTTTGGGCGGTTGACCTCTTTGGTTTCAAAGGTCTGCTCCGGTTTGATGTAAACCTTGACCGCCACAAACGTCAGTGCAACCAGTGCAAAAACAGCATGGATCGCCATGCTGACAACAAAGGCACTCGATTTCTTGTGCGCGAGAAAAAAGCGCTTCTTCCGTGTCTCTTCGCTCATCGTCGATTTTCCCTGTAATGTTCCGCTATTATGTCGGTTAAAAGTTGAGCACTGACTATGCCTTCTGAGGGGAATATGTCGACTGTTTATCCGGATTTACAATGATATAGTGTCCCTTGATTCCGTTTGTTTTTTTGTGATTTTGTATATTTCAGATCTTCATTCGAGGTTTTGGATGGAAAATAAAAACCGGGCAGACTTAAGTGAAAATCGGCCCGATATATCCGCGGAAAGAGGTCCTTGAGCGACCTTTCGATCTGCTATTTTCCTGAGTTGATCTTTGCTCCGAACAGGGGGGCGTCGAGGGTGACCTGCTGGGGATCTATCTTCATTTTTTCCACCAATTTCGGATCTACCGAAGCGGTCATGAATGCAGGAAGAACCTTGCGGGCGCCGGCGTCACTAATGACGGTTTTATAGTATGCGCCTTCCTTCTCCATCATCAGTCGGCAGGTAAATTCTCCGCCCGGGACTTCTCCTGTCAGAATATCCACGTCAACCAGCTGACCTTTTTTAAGATCCATCCAGTCGCCAATAACCATGCGCGATGCCATTTCGGTATAATAGCCCTGAAAGGGCTCTCCGTTTACCTTGATCTGTGATCTGGCCGAGCTCCATTGCCTGATATTTGTTCCGTCATATCCGCCGGCATCATCGATCTGTTCGAAGAGGTCGCGGAAGTTTTGTCCTTGTATGCCGGGCGTATCGATCGGGAATACCCGGCTGTTTGGATCATCACTTTTCCACGAGGTCATCTGGCCGATCAATTCAGGCCAGCAGGCATCCAGCACAACCTTCCGTCCGGCACGCACAATAAGAATGTCGTCACCAAAGCCGCAAAAGCGGTAGCGGCCGGATTCCGGAGCCGCCATCTGTCCCTTATAGTGACATACCCAGAAGCTGGGCTTAACCTGGTCTGCGACTCCGAATGCCTCCGGCGCCGCATTGGCCGACATGCGAGGCATCATGAACGAGGTGGCAAATTTCTGTTTTGGAGCCTGGAAATATTTTTTGAGCCTGTTTTCGTTAAAGCCTGAGCTGACGAATCCTTTGACGATTTTGCAGGTCAGGCTCTGGGCTTCGTTCGAAAACGCAAATCCGGGATCATCGGCATGCTTTTCAAGCAGTTCGCCGATCTCCGCCAGCTTGCCATCCTTTTCCTGCTTGAGATCATAAAACGTGCCGATGAATTCGTTGCCGGTTCCCCGGTTTCCTCCGAAAAGATCCATTCCAAACCATAGTCCGCCTAGATCGGTTCCGGTTCCGGCCCCCATGCCGCCCGGCACACCGACAATTTCCGGCATGGTGATGGATACATTGCTGATTTTCGGGGAGACAATGTTCTGACGAAGCTTGGGTGCCTGTGTTTTCTTGCGTTCTTTGACCGGGACCTGCAGTTTTCGCAGGTTCATTCGGGGGCGTTTGACTTCCTTTATTTCAAAGTTTGTTTCTGCCGGTATGTAAACCTTTACGGCAACGAAGGTCAGCGCGATAAGGATAAGTGCGGCGTGAATTGCCATACTGACGACAAATGCACTCGATTTCTTGTGGTTGAGGAAGAAGCGTTTTTTCTTCTTGGGGGTGTCCATATATGAGCCTTTCCATTGCTGTTCTGCATTGATCTACGGGTATATCAGCGCGAGACCTGTACCATATTTTTCATTTTGTAAAAGCTGTATTGCTAATTAAATGCTAAAGCAGTCGGCCCTTTGGGACAGAGTGTGAATACCGGGGTGATACCCTTTTTTTTGCCTCAAACGTTGCCTGCTTTGAGCGACGGAATTTGGTGTGACTTTTGTGGGGAGATCAACCGTCATTTGTTTTTCTTCGTCATAAGTCGGCTCTGCTTCGTGGTTTAAAATAAGGGGTCTATAGGCCGGATTCTGTTTTTTTGCTTTTTTCCTTCACATACTGATCGAGCAATATATTGTGCGATAGTTTTCGAGGGGATACCACATGTTGTGTTTGTTTCAGTGTGTCGGCTGTTTTCTCCACTGTCCTGAAATGCATAAATGATTTAATTGGAAAGAGGTATGGGCATGGTTATTAAGGTCAAAAAGCGGGATGCCGCAACCGTCGCTTACGACGAGGCAAAAATCTATAACGCCATTCAGAAGGCGGTAAAAAGTGCAACGCAGTTCGGAGACGATGTGCCTCCGCATCTGATGACGATTGTTAAGGATATTACGTCCAAGCTCGATAATATCATCAAGGGATATGTTCATCGCGGCGTCGAGGAAGTCGACGTTGAGCAGATTCAGGATCTGGTGGAACAGCAGCTGATGGGGGCCGGGCTTTATGATGTGGCCAAGGCCTACATCCTGTACCGTGAAGAGCACAAGCATGCCCGCAACCAGCGCCTACGTCCGGATGCCTCCGCCATTCAGGATTACATGCTGGTGAGCCGCTACGCACGTTTTATGCCCGAAGCCGGGCGACGCGAAACCTACAAGGAAGCCGTAGCGCGCGTCCGTGATATGCACCTGCGCAAATTCCCGACAGCGGAAGAGGATATCCGCTGGGCCTTTGACCAGGTGCTTGATAAGCGCTGCCTGCCTTCGATGCGTTCCATGCAGTTCGGCGGCATCGCGATCGAAACCAACCACGCACGCATGTACAACTGCACCTTTGGTATCTGTGACCGCATGGAATTCTTCAAGGAAGGCCTCTATCTGCTGCTCTGCGGAACCGGCGTCGGTTTCAGTGTGGAATTCGAGCACGTCGACAAGCTTCCGGCCATTACGTCGAGCGTTGATGAAGGCAACGTAGTGCACTTCACGGTTCCGGATACCATTGAGGGCTGGGCGGATGCCATGGATGAGCTCATGAAGAGCTATATCGAAGGCTATCTGGTTGAGTTTAACTATTCTAAGATCCGTCCGCGCGGCAGCCACCTGAAAACCTCCGGTGGACGTGCGCCGGGCCATGTTCCGTTGCGTCGTGCGCTGGAACGCGCCCGCAACATCCTTGACGGTGCGCTGGGCCGTAAGCTCAAGCCGATCGAATGCTACGATATCATGATGCATGCCGCTGACGCGGTGATTGCCGGCGGGGTGCGCCGCAGTGCCACCATCTGCCTGTTCTCTCCGGATGACGGTGAAATGATGAATGCCAAGCGGGGCAACTGGTTTGTGGAAAATCCGCAGCGCGGCCGTTCCAACAACTCCGTGAAGCTGATCCGTAATGAAACCTCGAAAGCGCAGTTCCTTCGTATCTTCCAGAAGCAGAAGGAGTGGGGGGAACCCGGATTCTATTTCTCGAACGATCTTTCCCATGGTTGCAACCCTTGTTGCGAAATCGGCTTGAATCCGCATCTTGAAGTGAAGGATGCTGATGGAAATGTGACGATTGAGTCCGGCTGGCAGTTCTGCAACCTGACCGAAATCAACGGTTCCCGCCTGCTGAGCGAAGAGGATTTCCGTATCGCGGTTCGTGCCGCGACGATCATCGGCACGCTGCAGGCCGGCTATACCTCCTTCCCGTATCTGGGCGATACCACCGAAAAATTGTGTCAGCGTGAAGCGCTTCTCGGAGTTTCCATTACGGGTATGATGGACTCGCCGTCCATTACGCTGGATCCCATCATGCAGCAGAAAATGGCCAAGTATGCCATCGAAGTAAACCGCGAGGTTTCGCTGAAGATCAGTACCGAACCGGCTGCCCGCCTGACCTGCGTCAAACCGGCAGGATCGACCTCGCTGTTGCTGGGAACCGCGTCCGGAATTCATCCGCGCCACGCGCGTCGCTACTTCCGCCGGGTACAGGCCAACAAGACCGATCCGGTATACAGCTTCTTCAACACCCAGAACCCGCACATGTGCGAAGAATCGGTCTGGAGCGCCAATAAGACCGACGATGTCATCACCTTCTGTGTTGAAGCGCCGGAGGAAGCCGTTCTCCGCAGTGAAATGTCTGCAATCGATTTGCTGAAATATGTGCACTCCACACAGCAGAACTGGGTAATCCCCGGCACGGCCCGTCCGGAATCCAATCCGGGGCTCTACCACAACGTTTCCAACACGCTGACTGTTCGCGACGGCGAGTGGGATGAAGTGGCTGAGTATATCTGGGAAAACCGCGCCGACTTTACCGGTATTAGCATGCTGGCCGCTTCCGGCGACAAGGCCTATGCTCAGGCTCCGCATGAAGAGGTGATTTCCGCGAAGGATGAAACCCTTTGGAATGAGCTGATTTCCAAGTTCCATTCGGTCGATTACACCCTGATGCACGAGCAGGACGACACCACCAACCTGCAGGGTGAAATCGCCTGTGCCGGTGGAGCCTGCGAACTGGTCTAATACGTTCCGTTCGCGGTTAAATACGGCGCGCCTTCGGGAAACCGAGGGCGCGTTTTTTTCTGTAACGATGATTCGGTCGACTTTGGTGTGGCCATTTTTCTTATTCTATACCAAATTAGTTCTACATTAAGCGGGAGACCTATTGAATGAGTGATTTTGTTCAGCAGCGCATAACCGACGCCGAGGCGCTGGATATGCTTCAGAATATGCCGACGGCGGAACTGATGGCGCGGGCCGATGCGATCCGGCGCGCCCGGCACGGAAATCGAACCTATTACGTACACAGCCATAATCTTAATCCGACCAATCTGTGTGTCGTTAAATGCAAACTCTGCTCATTCTGGCGTCCGGAAAATGCGGAAGATTCCTATATCACGACCCTCGACGATGCCCGCAAAAATCTCGAAAAGGCGCAGAACTGGAACCTGACCGACCTGCACATTGTCGGCGGCATGATTCCCGAACTGGATATGCCGTATTACGAAAAGCTTTTCTCATTATCGCGCGAAATGCTGCCCGGTGTTCTGCTTCAGGGCATGACGGCGGTGGAGATTCACTGGATTGCCGGAAACGCCGGTATTTCGGTGAAAGAGTGTCTGGAGCGGCTGATGGCGTGCGGCTTTGGATCCATCTCCGGTGGCGGCGCGGAAATCTTTCATCCCGATATCCGCAAGAAAATCGCCACGACCAAGATTCTTGCGCAGCACTGGCTGGATGTACACCGTACGGCGCACGAACTGGGACTTCCGACCAATGCGACCATGCTGTTCGGGCATATTGAAAAAGACATGCATTTAGTGGATCACCTTTCCCGCCTGCGCGCACTGCAGGATGAAACCGGCGGTTTCCGCGCGGCCATCCCGCTTCCGTTTCAGGCCAATGGAAAGGCGCTGGGGGTAAAATACGGCCCGACCGGCGATCGGCAGGTCCGTGTTGCGGCGCTGACCCGGATCTATCTGGATAATTTCCCGCATGTGCGCATGCTGGTCAATTACATGGACCGGAAGCTGCTCGGCGTTTTGACTCACAGCGGCGTGGATGATATCGGCGGGACCAGTCTGAACGAACGAATTGCCAAGGCCGCCGGAGCCCCGCAGAGCCAGAAATTTTTCTCGGCGGATGAGATGGAGGAGTTTCTCCGGAATCACGGCCATGAGCCGGTTCTGACAAACTCGGTTTATGATGATCTTAAACCGGATAACGGTCATCTGGTGCCAACCGGTGAAAAGGCCGATGCGCCGGTCGAGTGTCAGGTATCCGGTAACGAACCGCGATGGAAGCCGATCCTTGACCGGGTGGAGTCCGGCGCTCGGTTGAGTGCAGAAGACGCGGTTGTCCTGCTGGACGATGCGCCGTTTCAGGAACTCGGCCGAGTGGCATCACTTCGGCGTCAAGTGGCCGTCCCCGGCGATCGGGCGACGTATGTGTTTGATAAAAACCTGAACTGCACGAACGTGTGCGTGACCGACTGTAAGTTCTGCGCCTTCTATGCGAAACCGGAAAGCAAGCGGGCCTACACGCTGACGCCCGAGCAGGTGGTGGAAAAAGTCCGGCGCGCCGCGGAAAAGGGAGCCACGCAGATCCTGGTGCAGGGCGGTCTGAATCCGGACCTGAAACTGGACTATTACGAAAAATGCCTCTCCGGAATCCGCGATAAGGTCGATATATGGATTCACTCCATGTCGCCGACCGAAATTGAATTCCTGGCGAAGGAGGAGGGTATCTCCATCCGCGAATGTCTGGAACGCCTGAAAGCCGCCGGATTGCAGTCGCTTCCCGGCGGCGGCGCCGAAATCCTGGTGGATGATATCCGCAAGGTGATCAGCCCGAAAAAGACCCGTTCAAAAGCCTGGCTGGATCTGATGGAAGATGCCCATGCAATCGGCCTGAAAACCACGGCCACGATGGTTTACGGATTCGGCGAAACATCCGCGCAGCGTATCGAACATTTGATCAAGGTGCGTGATCTGCAGGATCGTACCGGCGGCTTTACGGCGTTCATTCCCTGGAGTTTTTCGCCGGACAAGACCGAGGTCGAATGTCCGCGTCGGCAGAACGGGGTGGACTATCTGCGCATGATCGCGATCGCCCGGCTGGTGCTTGACAATGTGCCGCATCTGCAGGCCGGCTGGGTAACTGAAGGCCCCGATGTGGCTCAGTTGGCCTTGAATTTCGGGGCGGATGATTATGGCGGTGTTCTCATGACGGAAGAGGTGGTCAGTGCCACCGGTCTCGATTATGGCGTTAATGAACCGCAGGTCGTGAACATGATCCGCGAGGCCGGTTATGTTCCGGTGCAGCGAACAACGCAGTATGATGTCATCAAGGTTTACGGGGAAGAGCTTGCGGAAGCCGAGGCATAAACATGGCAAAAAACGTTCTAGGTACCGATCTTGTCAGTTGCAGCACCGATCCTATGACGGGCTTTTTCCGGAATGGGAAATGTGACACCCGTGCGGACGATCAGGGCATGCATACCGTGTGTGCCCTGATGACCGATGATTTCCTGATCTTTTCAAAAATAATGGGTAACGACCTGTCAACGCCGATTCCGGAATATGGTTTTCCGGGGCTTAAGTCCGGCGACTTCTGGTGTCTGTGCCTGTCCCGCTGGATTCAGGCCTATGAGGCCGGCATGGCTCCGAAGATTAAGCTCGAAGCCACGCACGCCTCCGTTCTCGAATTCATCGATCTCAAGCGCCTCCGGGAATATGAGGCGCATTAAGATCGTTGGCGGCGCCTAGAACAGGCCGATCACCTTGCCGGTTTCAACGTCTACATCGATGCGCCGGAAGCCGGGGTTTGAGCCGGTTCCGGGCAGCAGCTTGATGTCGCCGGCCACGGGCACCACAACGCCGGCGCCCTTATAGATCAGCACATCGCGGATCGGGAGCCGCCAGCCTTTCGGGGCTCCCTTGAAGTCCGGATCGTGTGAAAGGCTCA
>JAFGVP010000021.1 GCA_016937945.1 Pontiellaceae bacterium
TCATCCACACCGGACGCTTTGCCATCGCCCTGTTCGACAAGTTCACCGGGGTCGGAGTCAGGGCCTTTCTTGATACCAACAAGCTCGTAAACTGGCCGGAAACCCGGGCCTGGTTTCTGAAACTAAAAAGCAAAACAGAACAGGATTCAGAACGTTTGCTTGCGGAAATTATCGATGCTGGCAGCACAACAGTCAGCCTCCGGGAGATCACGGTCGCGGCCAGCTTTTTAAGCTCGAAAAAGCTGGGGCCGGTTCATTTTTGCCGGGGCTGCGGCGAATCGGTCCCGGTCAATGAGGGCACTTTATGCGGTGGCTGCCGTGGGCTACTGCCTTTTACCTGATTAAATCATCCGGATAAAATACAAAGGGGTCAGCATGATCGATATTGCTAAATCACAAAGACTGATTTTAGAAGCCACGCCTGTCCTGGGACGCGAGAGTGTGCCGCTTATTGATGCGCTGAAAAGAGTCCTAGCCCAAGACATCGTTGTCACCGAGGATATACCCGCAGCGAATATTTCAGCCCTGGATGGCTACGCTGTGCAGCAAGCTTCTCTTCGTGGAATTTCGAAACAAGACCCGGCGCGCCTTAAAATTATCGGGGAATCTCCCGCCGGGAAACCTTGTGACGCGGTGGTCGGGGTTGATGAAGCGGTTCGCATCATGACCGGTGGCATGATGCCTGAAGGGGCGGACACCGTTATCAAAACCGAAAATACGATGGAGGACGGCGGTTATATGATCTGCCACAGTGCTCAGAAACGCGGCAGCGGTATTCGCGTTCGGGGAGAATCACTGAAAAAAGGAGAGATTGCCCTTTACACCGGAGATATAATCAGACCTCTAGAGATAGGAGCCTTGGCGAAATTGAGGCATGCCTATGTATACGTTTACCGGAAACCCCTCGTAGCGATTCTTGCGACGGGCGACGAGCTCACCGATTTTCACGAGCCCGCCACGCCATGGAAGACCATGTGCTCAAACCTTTATGCACTGGCGGCCCAGGTGATCGACGCCGGTGCCATCCCGCTATGCCTCGGTATCGTGCAAGATAACTTGAAATCACAACAAGAGGTTTTATCTGAAGCCCTGCGTGCGGATGTCATTATTACTTCCGGCGGCAGCTCCAAGGGAAAGTATGATCTGGTGCACAAGGCGTTTGCCGCATTGGGTATGAAGACAAAGTTTTCGAGCATATTCGTAAAACCGGGTAAACCGACCATCTTCGGAACCATAAAAAATAGCATGATTTTTGGGTTACCGGGAAACTCAACGGCGGCGATGCTCTCATTCGAGCAATTCATCCGGCCGGCACTGCTCAAAATGATGGGCCATCCAAATGTATCCAGTGCATCTTGCGGCAATGATGATATGCAGTATCAGAGCGCTCTTTTTTCTCAGATTGATTCTTTCAATTACGAGCAAGGCGGCAACAAAGAACACCAGATGCCTTCCCTGGTGCCTTTGGGCAGAACCTTGCCGGGAAACGGCAGTCACCTCATCAAACAAAAACAGGGGGCCAAGACCGCACCGGACCTTTTAAAACCGATCGCTGGAAAAACCTTTGGGGTAAAGATTGCTGCCCACTGATGACCAAATGGAACAAGACAATATCTGGAGGTAAACAAGAATGAGATATGCTGAAACAGGCTATAATTTAGAAATTGATTTAGCGAGAGGAAACATCGAACGGGTAGCAACTGACCCGAAACTAATGGAACTTTATCTGGGCGGACTGGGTACCAGTGTCAAGATACATTATGACAGAGTTCCCCCGGAAACCAAAGCCTTTGATCCTGAAAATCTTCTGGTAATCAGCACCGGACTTTTATGCGGCACGCCGACGTTCAGCGCTAATCGAACCATTATCAGCTTTATTTCTCCCCAGACTGAATTACTGGCCTATCCCATGATGGGGGGATTTTGGTCTGCGGAATTGAAGTATGCAGGATTTGACAAGGTGATCATTCGCGGCAAGTCTCCCGAACTGATTTATATATGGATACACAATGACCATGTGGAAATACGGGATGCCTCTCATTTGCAGGGGAAAGGTGCGATTGAAACTCAGGAGCTTATCAGAAAGGAACTCAAAGACCCCGATGTTCAGGTGCTGGCCATTGGTTTGGCCGGTGAAAATCGCTGCTTCACCGCTTCTATTGAACAGTCCCGGTCAAGTTCCAGCCGAGGCGGTGGCGGTGCTGTTCTGGGAGATAAAAAAATAAAAGCCGTAGCTGTTCGGGGAACCAAGGCAGTCAATCTTGCCCGCGGTGCTGAATTCATGGATCATATGAAGGAAGTCAGGAAATATATAGACTTCCGCAATGAAAATCCGATACCCGAGGTCATGCCCATTCTCTCGGGTATCGGCTCACCACAGATGATGAAACACGTCGACGAGAAATGGCATACTGAAAGTTTTGCCTGGGGAAATGCCCGTATTCGAAGGAAAGACTTCTGGACCGAGGAAATCGAGGAAAGTTGGGAAAAGAGTCAAAGAAATGCAATTAAGCGGTTCATCAGCTGTTTTAATTGTCCGCAACAATGCGGGGCCTTGATTTCTTATGAGGACGTTCCCAATTACATGATAAAATGTTTCTCGAAACTGACCTATACCATGGCCGCTTATGTAGATGACCTTGATTTTACCTGGAGAATTTGTAAGCGCGCGTTTGAGTACGGATTGGATTCATTTTCAACCCCGCAGATTCTGGCCTTTGGTGTTGAACTCTATGACGCAGGTATTTTCACTGATGAGGATTTTGCAGGATGCCCTTCTGATAATGAAGGACGATTTTTCTGGTTGCTTGACAGGCTCGCCCGGCGGGAAGGCATTGGAGATCTTCTGGCCGACGGCACGTATTGGGCGGCCCGACGGATTGGTAAAGGGGCAGAAAAATTTGACCATAATACCACGAAGAAACATGAACAGATGAATATCAAGTTGGGAATGTTAGACCCTCTTTATTACCTGATGTATGCCACCAACGAAAAGATCAGTATTACTCAAATGGAGGGGAATTGGCCCCAAGCGCCCTTCCCCACAAAGGAGTTGCGAGAAAGCTTTGTCAAGGATTGGCCCCAGCTTCCCGATGAAAAATTCAAAAAATATTTTATCGATTGGGAACCTCGTGGAGAGAATGCAAATCCAGGCTATCCAACGCCTGAAATCGCCTCGGAACTTGTGGATTGGATGGAGATGCTGCACAACATTGATGATGCCCTTGGAATATGTGCCGGTATGGGATCATTCTGTCTAAAGCCGCCCTATCATATACACAATTATCCGAAAATAATAGCGGCGGCAACAGGCATGGATTTGGATGAAGAGAGTTTAAGAAAAATTGTCAGCAGGAGCCGGAATCTGCATCGCGCCTTTAATATTACAAGAGGCATGCGCAGGCATGACGAGAAGCCACCTGAAGACCATTGGAAGCATAGATTTCCCGAACTGGAACAAGATCTCTTGACTAAGTATTACTATTTCAAGGGATGGAATTATGATGGTGTTCCAACTAGAGAGACATTAGATAAACTAGATCTGTCACATATCGCCGATGACTTAGAAAAAAAGGGGATTTTAAAAAATGGCCAAGATAAAGAAAACAATCAGGACAATTAAAGTAGATGCGGATAAGTGTAATGGCTGCAGGACCTGTGAGGTTGTCTGCGCCGCGGTTCACTCCCTACCTAAATACAGCGCCATTAATCCGGCAACATCTCGTATTCATGTGATTACTCATCGCTTAAATGACATCTGGCTACCGGTATTTGCAGGCGAGTATACACCGGCTGAATGCAACGGCAGAGATAAATATGTGATCGATGGGAAGGAATACGATGAGTGCTCCTTTTGCAGGGCCAGTTGTCCCTCGAGGAATTTATTCAAGGATCCTGATTCAGGTCTTCCTTTAAAATGCGATATGTGTGAAGGCGAGGAGAGGCCTCTATGTGTTGAGTGGTGCCTCAATGAAGTCCTGATTTACGAAGAGCGGGAAGAGGAAGTCGAAGAATCTCTTGAAATGGATGATCTTGAGGTGGGGTTGGAGTCATTAATAGAGAAATACGGAAATGAGTTAGTAACCAATGCCTTTTCCCGGTTGTCGCATAAACGCTAACCTTAATGTTGCAAA
>JAFGVP010000119.1 GCA_016937945.1 Pontiellaceae bacterium
AGCACCACATTCAAATCCAGCACAGCATCCTTCGCAGCAGAACCAGCCTCCGTATCAACCGCCTTTTTCCGGCTCTTCTTCCCGCCGGATCCGAAACCAATCTTCGATTCTTCCCGCACCACGTTTTCAGCCCGCTTATCCAACGTCGCAACATCAATCAGCGGAAGGTTCATTTCATTGTCAGCCAGTTCCAGCAGCTCATTAATAAAGGCCGCATTTTCAACCGTATGGCTTACCGGCCAGTCCAGGAAAAATGCATTCCCGCCCATCTTGGACGATTCAGCCATAATGATCGCCGCCGCACGCTCGGCACTCAAATCAAGCGGCAGACGGACAATCCCGACCAGCGCATTCACGCTGTTCACAATCGCAGCATGCCCATAATCACCATCCGCCTGCCGAAGCGCCTTGGTAATCCCCTCAATCACCGTATCATCAGCAATCACCTTCAGCGATCGCCGCGGCACACGCTCCCACGCCTCAACCGATCGCATCTCCGGCGGCAGTTTACGCACCTTCACATCACCCAGCGGACTATCAACATCCAACAGCTCATTATGCTTCAGTTTCGCATACCCCAGATCGCGCAGGCTGCAATACGTTCCGCCATTGGTAACAATATGGTCATAAAGCGGGACATTAAACACATTCAGCGCAGCACGGATCTTGTTCGTAATCGCGACATCATCCTTGCTGGGCGTCGGATCTCCGGAAGGATGATTATGCGCCACAATCACACCGGATGTTCCCTCCGGCATATTCCGGATAATCTGCTGCGCATCAATCAGCGAAGAATCAAGCAGGCCGACCGAAAGAATGCGGGCCGAAATAATCCGCTTATGCTTATCCAGATACGCCACCTTGACCGACTCAACATAGGGCGACCGAAGCGGCATCAACAGCGCCGCAAAATCCCGCGCATTCCGGACCAGCGTACCCCGCCAATCCATATTCGGAGTTTCACCGCTGACAAACTGCTCAATCACGCTCGAAACCGGTTCGCCGGATTCAAACGCATCCCTCAGCGCTTCGGCATTATCGGGCTGCATGAGCGCCCGCGCTGCGGCATCATCGGACCCGCGTTTTTTCGGCAGTTTACCCCGGGCATCAGCAGCCCCGGCCTCAACACCCTTTCCGGACGCTCCTTCCGCAACTCGCGTTTCGTACAATTTTCCATCTTTTTGCGCCGCCTCATCCCACTGCAGTTGCAACTGTTCCGTTGCCGTCTCGACATCCTTAACACCGCGTTTCTCTAAATATTCACCAAGCCGCTCCGGATCAAGCCGCTCATACAGCGCCTGCCCCCTGGCAACCACGCCGCGCATCTGGTCGGTGATCGGAAGGTTCCAGACTTCAGTCGTATTTTTATCAGCCTGCCACTCATCCATCAATTTTGCTTCGGATTCTGCCGTCAAAAGCTCGGTATTATGACCACGATTCTCAGCCCACTCCATAAAGTCAGCCATTTCAAAACCACGATCAACAGCAATCCCTATGGTGCCCACTTTACCGCCCATCTTCCTGACATACTTACCAACCTCTGCCGGCAGAATCTTGTCATAGAATCCCTTCATCCCGGAACCGCCAACCTTCAGGGAG
Organism: Pontiellaceae bacterium; assembly: GCA_016937945.1. Classification (GTDB taxonomy): domain Bacteria; phylum Verrucomicrobiota; class Kiritimatiellia; order Kiritimatiellales; family Pontiellaceae; genus Pontiella. Next base: position 1,600 of record JAFGVP010000119.1, read on the forward strand.
AGGCCGGAATAGCTGACGTCATCGCTCGTTTCAAGGTCTGCCGCCGCCTTTTGGGCCAATTCCTTGCCAACCACTTCGTCCAGCTTATCCAACGGCGTTTGCTTGGTAACGACCACGCGGCCATGCCGTAGACCGTTCACCAGCACATCAGTTCCGCCCGCCTTGCGAATGGAAACCTCATCGAGCTGCTTGCTAAGGTCATACCGCTCCGCCTGCGCTTCCCCCGGCGTCCAGGCAATTGCATCATACCCCTCATCCACCGCCAGCTTCAGCGCCCGCTTGAAAGCCAGCATCGCCCACGATTTCTTGAACGGTGCGTTTGGTGTGCGCAACCTTTTAGAACCAAAAGAATCTTCATCTTTATTCAATGACTCAATGGCATAGGCCAAAGCTTCACTCTTGGTATATCCATCGCGAAACCCAATTTTCAATTGGCCTGATTCATCATACAAGGCCAACTCAAAAGGTTTGTCGGTAGATGGGTTTTTTTCCTGCCAAGTATTTCCAGCTGGCTTGATAACCCATCCATTTGGAAGCTTGGTGTGTGTTTTCTTATATCCACTCTTCCGCCCCTCCTGGTGCCAGTCGCTCTGAATCTCCTCCACCAGCATGATCTTTTCACCATTCGGCCCGCGCCGGTCATTCAGCCGGACATGCGCCAGCACATTGGATTCGTCCCAGTGTGAAGAATTAAATTCGGCAGGATGCATTTCTACAGGAACATCTTCCGCATACATATCCTGAGCCAACGATTCATCAAATCCTGGCGCATTGGAGTCGTAACCCTTCATTTCAAGCCAGTCGTTAAAACTTAACTCATTTTTGTTCGGCTTTACAGGCAGCGTCAGCAGCACCTCGCGATAGTTCTCCCCGCCTGAAAGAGTGTATTTGCCGTATTTCGTGTTATCTGCCGCTCCGCTATTGCCAATATAGTATTTAGCCTGCTCAAGTGCATCTTCTTCCGTATCAAACACATCTATGCCGCCGCCGCGCTTATAAAGCCGCACCTTCCCATTCGTCGCAATCTGTTCAATTCGATACCCTGAAGGAAGATTGTCCACGGTAAGTTCAGGTTCAGCACGATGTACAACCTCTTCCAGCTGCACCCCGCCGCCGCGCACAAACTCCAGCGCGTCAGCCTTTGTTACCTTTGTGCCCTTTGTGGCTAAAAATTCACTCCACCCCAGATCATCCAGTTCTTCCGCCTTCACACCAGGCGCCTTCGCCACCATCGCTTTCAACTGCTCAGGCGTAAACGTCTCCTGCCCGAATCCTTCAATGGCCCGCTCGATCGGGGAATAGAACCCAAAACCAATCTTCGAGCGCTCACGCAGCGCACCGCCGGCCGCCGCCGGCTTCTCGATCTTCACCAGCACCGAATTAACACCGGTCTTACGCAACGCATCCTTTCCATTGAAAACCTGCCCCAAATCCTCCTGCCAGCCGTCAACCTCGCCCAGCCACTCACGGAACTCCTGGCTTTCGCGATCATTGGCAAACGTCCAGTGGGCCGACGTAATCGCCGCCAGTTTGCCGCCGGGCTTCAGTAGGTCATACGCCCGCTGAACGTGTTTAATATCCCGGTTCTTCGAAAACGGCGGATTCATAATGATCCGGTCATATTGCCCATCAGCCGGTTCAATCTCTTCAAAATCACGGCCGATCAGCTCATACCCTTTGCTTTCAAGTACCTCGCGCAAATCGTTTAACGGCTCAACCACATCAATCTGCACATCCGGCTGTTCTGCCTTAACCGCATCAGCCAGCGCACCAAGACCGGCCGAAGGCTCCAGCACCGTCATACCAGGCTCAACATCCAGCCACTGCGCAATCTCGCGCGCCGTCTTTTCAGGCGTCGGGAAAAAGTCGAAGCCGGCATATTTTTTGTTCTGGATTTCTGCCAACTTCTGCCGCATCGGGTCCACCGTCGGGCCATCCTCATAATGCCGCAGATATTCCCGCGCCGCCATGCGCAGTTCGAAGCCATGGTTCAACCCCATCGCCATCAAACGCTTCTTATGGGCAATCTCATCACTAATATACCACGGTGTTTCATTACCAAGCGCCGCCTTAATGCGTTCCGCCGCTTCAAGATTAAGGTTGATTCCATCCTTGGTAATCCCCTTCGCCAGTTGCTGGGAAAACTGCTTCTGTCCGGTAATATGCCGTAATTTCAAAACAAGATCCTTGGCGGGCTGTTCAGAAACATGCACCCCGGGATACTGCATCACGCGAATATCCTCCAGCGTCGGCGCACGATGCTGCCGCTCACTCCGCGCCGCCTCAATCTGCCGATAATCCATATTCTTTTCATCCAGCGGATTCAGCCGGTTCCACTCCGCCTTTGCCCGGTTGATTTCGCGCTGCAGGGCACCCAGATGCGTAGACGCCCGGATTCCTGCCAGATACTTTGCATCACCGCTCTTCACCGCCGCGGCCACATTGCGCAGGATACGCGCCTGCTTCACCTGGTTGACGGCCGATTCAACCGCACTTGCGGCTTCCCGGGCACGCTTGGCCGTATTGGTCTGCCGATCGGCGCCCATGCTCTCTTCGCCTTCCGCCTCCCACTTATCCGCCATTTCAAGCAATCGATCCGCCGCGCGCTCTTCCGCACTGCGTAAATCATTCTCAACCTTTTCCGACCGATCCACATTGCCGGACTGCAGCGCCATAAACTCATCCGCCGCATCCTTGCTCTTGAAATTAAATCCGTCCGGACTGTTCCCATACTTGGAATTATACGCCCAGCGGCCACCAAGCCGTTTCGCCTTCGCAGCCAGTTCCTTATAGGCATCCCGATCAACCCGAGCAGACATCGAAACAATATGCAGCGTTGCACCGGTCTTTGAATGCTCACCCTCAGTATAGGTCATGCCGACATTGGCCGCCTCTTCATTGGCAATCTGCGCCACCTGTGCCTTGCCGGCGCGGGCCGCCTTGCGTTCATCAATCGCCTCATCCGCCTTGAGCTGATCCCACCGCTCAACCTGTTCCGCCGTCATGGAATGGAATCCACGCGCACGGATCACCTTGCTGAAATCATCCAGCGTCTGCGGGTTTTCAAGCGCCGCCTTATGCGCTTCAACGGCCTTGCGCCGCTCGGTCAACGCCTCCTGAGCCTTTTCAGCATAGACTTTCAAATCCTCTTCGGTAACCGAATGGATTCGTTCCAGTCGCTCTTGACGCTCCTTCGCATCAAGCGCCGCCTTCTTTTCCGCATCCATGAAGTAATCCATGGAATAGCTCGTAATCGTTGGCGCCTTACCCATTTCAAACCAGCCAAGCAGGTTATCATAAGCCTTCTTCACCGCTGCGGGCTTCTTTATCTCACCCAGCGACCGCCATCCGGAAACATTGAACGCCTTATCCAGATCCGGCTTGCTCATTCCGTTCAGCACCTCTTTAACCAGTGCCTCATTCTCGGCAATATAATCGGCCGACTTCATGAACTCTTCCAGCGAAAGCTCGCCATCCTGGGCTTTTACACGAACCTGTTTAAACCAGTCCGGACCAAATACAATCCCGCTCTCCTCGGCCTTCTCTTCAGCCTCAACCAACAGACCAAGCCGGCGCTCTGCCGCACTCTTCTTGTGCTTCGCTGCCGCCAATTTGCTTTCAATAACGCGCTTGTCAGCCTGCGCACTGTTCGCCTCAACGCCCAGCTTTTCAGCAACACGGTTGCGCATCCATTGTCGTTCAAGTGATTCGCGTTCAACATTGCGGAGCACCGCCCGCAGTTCATGGTCAAAAAGTTCAGCATCCCCAATACTCCAAACCTTAACCTGACGGCCATTCCGGAAACGATTTTCCTCCATACGGCTCTCAACCCCAGGAGCATCACCAACCGTAGACGCAGCCTGATCATAAGCCTCAATCTGATCTTCCAGCCGCTCAATCTCTGCCGCATGCCGCGCAACCGCCCGGGCCGCTGCAAGCGCCGTCCGATGCTGGCTCTTGTTCACCATGCCGCTTTCCGTCACGCAGCTGCCTCCCAGGCACACCTTCTTCTTCGTTGCCCGGTCAATCGCCCAGAAATGGATTTCATGATTCCGCCCGCAGCGATCGCATTGATGTTCCTGTCCGGATCCGCTCACCGCCTCCCACTTATCATCCTTGGTTTCAACCCACTCCCGCGTATCCACCACTTCGAGAATCTTGAATCCATCCGAACCATCCACCCGGCTGACAAATCCACCCGGCTCCTGCTTCTTCAGCGTCTTCTTCGCCGGGAGCTTTGACCGTACCGCAGGCGTCCCGCCTGCCTCGGATTGCTGCCGTTTCGGTTCAGCCGCTTCATTCAGAATCCGCTCAATCTCAGCCTGAGCCAGTTTACCGGCTTCCATTTCACTTTTACCCTGATTCTTGTATTTCCTGATAAGCTCAAGACTCTTGCCGGCGCGCAACCGCAAAGCAGAATCATACCCGGTCGGATTCTCATACATGTCAACAAAGAGCTGTTTATGTTTTTCTGCAGCCTCAAGCGCTTCACGCTTGGCATTAAACAGCGCCGGACTCTCACCGCCGTTAATTAAAGAATAACTCCAATGCCGTCCAACCTTCCGCAGCGATTCAGCAGGCACATAATCAGCAATACGGACTTTATCAAGTTCGCGCCAGAAACGGATTTCATCCACTTCAGATAGAGGAGATACCCATTCACCTGAACCCGCATCAACGGGTTTCGCTTTATTGTTCCGGCGGCTCTTCTTTGACTTTTGCTCTTGAACATTCCCGCCCGAAGTGGTGTCTTTACCGGCAGACGGAGTCGGTTGCACTCCCTTTTGCTCCTTTGAAGCCTTTTCGGCACTGGAGTCTGGGATAGGCGCGGAAGCACCTGCTTCCATGTCGAGTGACCGGCTCTTTTGTCTTTCATACTGCGCATCGTTCAAAATATGAATCGACCGCAAATGATAACGCCGGCCACGCAGCTCGACATTTACTTTGACCTTTGGATTGTCACCATCTCCGCGCTTGCGAACAAGTCCCTTCAATCCGTGTTGTTCATTGGTGCTGAAATCCGGATCAGATAAAACAAACTCTGCCGCTTCACGCGCCTCTTCTTCCGTATCAAAATGATGGTTCTTGGTAGTGATTAAATAGCCATAGTCCGCTGAAATCTTCCCATCATCAGGAATTCCAAGCATTGACTTGGCCTTAGCCGATGCCGGAACATTGCTATCCCGATGTAATTTCGCGTCTACACTCTCCGCCTTCCGTACCGTCTTCTTCTCAGTCACCTGATTCTGTACCACCAACGGCTTGGTAACAGACGGAACAACAGACGGCTGTTCACCAAACAAATACATAAGAGCCGCCGCTCCATCAGCCGGCGGAAAATTATCCGCATTCATTCCACCAAACTGCGTCACGTTAAATTCGTCACCGCGCGCCTCCGCCTCCGCCCTGGCATTATCAATCAGCCACTGGTGCATCGCCCGCTCCATCGGCTTGGTTACGCGCTTCGTGCTGTAATTCGGATAAGGTGTAGTCGTACGCCCGGATGAAGTCCGGAACACATCGCCCGGATGAATACCGCCCTTCCCATCAGAAACACGCCCTTCATCATCCATCGTGCGTACTTCTGCAGGATTTCCAGCCGCCTTCTTCAGCGTCTTCTTCGCCGGGAGCTTTGACCGTACCGCAGGCGTCCCGCCTGCCTTTGACGCTCTGTAATCTTTCTCTAATTCATCCAGATATTCCGACCGCGTCACCTCATCAATTTGGCTCAGTTTAAATGGGCTATAAACGTTGAGTCCGGATTCCTCAATTGCTGACAAAACAACGTACAGCGCGTGCCCATGTCCGCTACGTTTAGAGTCGCGGGAGTACACATCTAACAGCGAGAACTCACCATTCTCAAAAGAACGAAGAACGGCTTCTTTCCAATCGGCAGTCGCGCTTTCATACTTCTGCGCGCCTTCCGCCCGATCCTTAGATTTCTGAGAGGCACGATCCTTTATCGCCTGCTCGCTCATTCCGGCAGCCTGAGCAGGCGATACATCGGAGAAGAGATCAATTTCAGGTTTTGAAGCCCCTTGTTTTGACGCATATTCATCCTGCGTCATCTGCCACGGCGTCTTTTCCCCTTGAACATCCCCGCCTAATCCGTTCTTTTTGCCTGCTTGCTGATCCGTCGCCGGTCGGCTTCCTGCAACGCCTTCAGCGAAGCTTCCGTTCTGCGCTTGTCGTTTTTCTTCTGCCGGTGCGTTCTTTGTGGAATTTCCCTGCTCATTTATGGCCTCCAGAATCTTTTCCTGACTATATTCAGGCTTTGAACGCAGTTCTTCAAGGGTTATTTCAGCCGGCACATGTCCGGAACGAACCTCAAAAATCTTAACATTCAAGTGCTCACCAAACCGCTCAACCAGCGCATTCAGATTTTGTCGTACTCTGGAATGGTTGTTCGCGAAGACACGTTTCGGAGTGACATGCTCACCGTCCTCAACCCGGTTCAAAACACCGTTATTCCAGGCATCAACCGGATCACGATAAACAAACACAACTTCCGGACGGAACCCGGCATCCAGTGCTTTTTCAATACCACTGACCGTTGCATCAAGATTGGCCATGGTTGAGTCCATAACAAATGAAGATCCAATGGACTGACTGCCGGAAATTGTGCTTTTTCCTGAACCGTTTCCACCCCCGAGAAATACAACCGTATTATCTCCGGTTCCCATTTTACTGTTCAGCCAATAATCAAAAATCCTTCCGGTAAGAGTTGCCGCCTGCGGATGAAACTTACGGACACTCTGCTCATTGGTCGGAACATAACCATCTTTCCGGAAAAGCAGTTTAACCTGATCGGTATTAAGTACGGTTCCGTTCGCTTCCTCGTAACGCTTAACCATATCCATGAATTCAATGTCAGACTGATCATGCTCATCCACCGCCCCCTGCTTCGGCGCATCTGAATAGACCCACGCCTTAAACGCATCCAGCGGCATAGCCACCACACTCTTACCGCCCGGCCAGCCCGGTTCATAGTTGGATAGATAAATCTTTTCCGCCTGATCCGCCGTCACCGCCCCGAGCACCACCTTGTGCTCATCAAACGCGCCCGTCTTCGGATTCACCTGATTCACCACAAACGCCGTATCACCGCCGCCGGAATACCCGGGAACAATAAACACGTCGACATGATCCTTGTCATATCCAACCGTTCCCCGGATATAGCCATAATCAGCGCGCATCTCACTTTCCCACGCCTTGCCGTCTTCATCCACACCGCGCCGCACACTGCCAACCGGATTCTCAATGGAAATATCCATTCCATCAATGCGCACATGCGCCTTCTTATAGTTTTCGGCCTCTTTCTGGGCTTCGCTCGGCTCAGTATTCACCGCCTGGCCCTCAGCAACCGAAAGCGGATTTTCAATGGTTTCAGGTGCCAAGGATTCCTTAACAGATCCGGTACCGGCGTCAGACGACTTTTCCTGTATCGAAGGCGTCTCGCCTGCCTTGAGTTTATGCACACCGGAAAACAGATCCGGCAAACCATCATCAGAAGCAACCTGCTTAGATTCTACCGGGTTTTCATTACGGGAGGCTTCCCTGGACTTCTCCTCAGCCACCTCGGAATCCAACTTACGTATTCCGCCACGCAGCTCTTCGGCTCGCTCACCAAACTTGCGCAGATGTTCAACCAAAGAATTTTCATCAAACTGTTCAGAGCCGATTGCACTGTTTATCGTTTCAACCAGTTCATCCAACGGCAAACCGCGCGACTCACTCTTTCCGGTATATCCGGCAACAAGTCCGGCATGCCGTTTATTTCCAGCAGTAAACAGGTCCGGCAGCACATCCTTTAAATCATTGATTCCAAGTCCATGATTGTTTTTAAGCGATTTAGCCAGCCGCACACCGCCATTTTCCAAAACCTCTCTCAACGCAATGTCAGCATCAATCTCATTTTTAAGTTGCTCTTCAACCGCTGCGCGGCGTTTTCTGCGGGTGCTCTTCGGCGTATTGATTTCACGTTCCAGGCTTTTGACGGTCTCAACGTTGCGCACCGCGGCGCCGGTTTCAGTATTGATCCACTTTCCGCCGCGCTTTTCATAGGGTTGGCCGGCATGCTCAGCGATAATGGATGTCGCAGGTGCGGGAATCGAACCCGCATTCTCGGCCTCTGTTGCGGAACCTTCTACAGTGGCCGCACCGTTACCATCCTGCAGTTGTGCTTCATCTATGCCAGACAAAACAGGTTGTGGCTCATTTTTGCCTGAAAGTGAGTCACTATCATAGACTTCGACGGCATCGCTCTGTACCGCAGCCGGCACGGCTGCCTCTGCACCATCAACATTTTCCATCCCGTCAATCGGCAAAATCTGTGGATTCAATGGTTCTTCCGCCTCGATCGCCGCACGCTCTTCAGCCAAATACGGATCTTCCGGATAAGCACCGGCCTCGCGAAGAATCGCACGCGGATCATCGCCGACCTGCTGGCGCAACGCCGTAAACAGCTGATAGTTCTCCCGCTGCAGATCATCCAGCGCAGCCTGCTCATAATCCTCCAGCGGTTCCGCAATATCCCGGGCGTCCTGCTCGGTCAACCCCGTGCGGATCAATTCGCGAATCTCCGTCTCAAGCGAATAGATTTCGTCAAACCGCTCTGACAGTTCAGCATCATCCTGTACCGCCTCAGTAACATCAGCGGCAGCAACAGAAAGCTCTTCATCACTGAAAACATCCATATCGCGGGCGACAAGCAAATCAGACAACCGGGCAACCTTCTCATCCGGCGGCATATTCGGATCCAGCCATGCGCGCTTAACATCCGGATCATCAGCTACGCCATAACGATCAAGAATATCGATAACACGGTTGCGCTTTGCGCGCACATCCATGAGCTGTTCAAACCGATCACGACGGACCCCCTCCGCCATACTCGCCTGCTTCAGCGCACCGCGGCCCCTGCCGATCTCTTCGCCTTCTGCATTCCGAATAACCGCCTCTTTACCTTTCGGTAGAATGCCGAAACGCCGCGGACCTTCTTTATCATCAAAGCGAAGCGTGGTATCCTCGCCAAGTCCGGCGTCATTCATGGCTTTTGATGTCTGAACCGCATCATGCGCGATCTTGATTTCACCCGGAGCCATCATCAGCGCCGACGGTCCAAGCGCCTCCATGAATGATTTAGCGCCGTTTTGAAGAATCGTCTCCAGCGGAATCTTATCAACTAATAAACGGCCCGCTTTGCTGTTCTGCATACCGGCGGCAATATTGGAAGAAAAGTCAGTGATGAACTGCTGAACCATTTCCTCAACCGATTCAGTTACAACCCGTTTCCCATACTCTTTCGCAAGATTCAACGCGGTTTGCTTGATTGCGGTAGAAACAACTGGATTGGCCTTCAGAAAGGCCGGAAACCCGGGCACCTCAGAAACCAGAAATTCCGCCGCAGCATACGCAATACCACCCATCGGCGCAACACGGGCAATCACATCGGATTCAATCCCCTTATCAGCGAGATCCGCCGCAATCTCACCAAAGCCGATTTTCGCCCAATACTTGGCCGAACCAATCGTTAATCCATATTTTGCACCAAGCTGCGCGGCCTTCGGAACCGTGGCAATTTCCTCAGGAAGCGCAACCTGCGGACCCAGCTGACCGGCCGCCAACGCAATACCAGCAGCAGTCCCGGCACCGGCCAGCGCCTCGTCTTTGCCGTCCCAATAACCTGAAAGCATACGCCGCGCACTGCCGACCGTAGCCGGAATAATCCGTTCAAAAAAGTTCCGATCCTGACCGACACCGGCATACTTTTCATTGGTCGCTCGATGCGCCGACAAGGCTTTATCAAACGCCGCCTGATCAACCGTATAATTCCCGCTTAACAGATCAGCAAAGCCTGCAACCGTATCCTTACCGCCGGTAGCCGCGTCAAAAAATGCAAATTCATTGTGCTCACGCTCTCCGGATTCTTTCCACGGAGTTACAAAATTATCATGAATAATGCCTTTCCACCAACTGGATGACTCCGGATTAAGGTCGGGGCCGGCCGACGGAGGAGAGGAGATCGCCGGGCCGGCCCCTGGGGTGGGTTCGGTTGTTGCAAAGTCTGCGTCAAGATGGGCAAAGCGGTTGACTGGAGCAAAGGCCGCCGGAGGAGAACCCTCCGCATCAAGATGAGCAAATCGGTTGACTGGAGCAGTGGCCGCCGGATTATTACCGGTCGACTCATCGAGGTGCGCAAAACGGTTCATATCATCCCCTTGTTGGGTTGTTTATTTGGAGCTGTTTAAAATCTGATCAAGCGTCTGGCCGCGGCGCAATGCACCGCGAATGCTTTTCAACTCCTCTTCGGTAACATCAGGAATCGCTGCACGAATACTGCTGTCTGTAACATAGCCAAATCCGGAAAGACGTTCATTGAGTGTAGCGCGCCGTTCCTCGATCGTTGGATTAACCCCCTTGATCTTCCCGGGCGCCTTTTTCTTACCCTGCTTTTCCAGTGCTTCCAGGTTGGCGAGTTCGTCAAGCCATCCATCAACCAGATTCTGCTGCTCAACCGTATATTTGGGGACTGTTTCTCCGCTTTTTGGATCAAAGGTATAATCCAGCTTTCCGGAAACATCCTTTCCATCATCTCCCTTGTAAGTGAAATTACGGGATTTCAGTTGCTTGCTGGATGCTGGTTCTGACTTTGGTGTTTTACCGGCCGCGATCTCTTCCAGTTTATTTTTATGACGCTTGTCTTCAGAAGCGTCTGTTTGCTGCGCCGCCTCCCGGCGCGCCATCCGCTGCACCGCCTCATAATTCATCTGGTCGACGCGCTTCTCTTCACCGCTCTGACCTTTAACAGATCCAGCCATCCAGTAATCGCGATGGGTTCCCTGCCCCTTGGCAATACGCTCCTTCGCAGCGGCAGCTTCTTCGGGATGATCCTTCGCCCATTTAACGCCCATCGGCAGCGAATTATTCTTATCAACCCGGCGGCGCACACCGACACGCGCCTTATTCATGAAGTCCTCTTTATTCTCAGGCTGACCGGTAATGTCATTCGACTTTTCGCCGAGCAGCACAGGCAGCAGCTTTTCAACCTGATCGGCCGGAACCTGAACAGTTCCCCCGTTCGGATGCTGGATAGTGTACATTTCCGGAACGCCGGCACCCCGAGCAGATGTACCAAGCGGAAGATTATCACGCGAAAACCGCGCCGTACCGCCGCGCTCAAGATTCAACGCACCATTTGATCCAGCATCAAAGTACTGTGCAATCGCAGCGCGCGACCGCTCGTTGGCTTCACCCGGGTTTACCGGCGGAGCAGATTGAACGCCTGTTGCGCTTGATTCTACTTCATATCCACTATCAGCAACCGGTTGGACCGCAGTTGCACCCCACGGCGCATACATCATAATCGGAACACCGCCGGTTCCAGGTGCTTTAGACTGGATACGCTCTTGTATTTGCGCCTCAACCGCCGGACGGCCGCCGCCAAGATATGCCACACCATCACCGACATTGTTCAATGCCTGTCGACCAACTCCGCCAATAAAGCGCATACCGGGCTGAGCAGCATCATACATCTCAGCAGCAACGCCAGGTATGCCGCCTTCGTCCATACCCCGTACAACCCTCCCTGCCATATCTGGCACCATGGACAGCATCCGCCGGCCAACAGGACCGATAGTCTGAATGGGATTACCTCTCATAAAACCATTTAAACCATCAACAATACCGGCCGCATTATTGAGCATCCCCAGCGTGGCTCCCGGGCTTGGCGGCTGCTTTTTCGGCGTACTTGCTGTTGGAGGCTGACTATTGTTATTACCGTTCTGATAAATCGGAAGCGCAGAACGTGGAACGGGAACAGGAGCAGATGGATTTGAACCGCCGCCAAGATTAATCGGAACGCCAAACCCAGACGATGGACCACGCCGGCCCGTGTTCGGCTGAAACCCATATCCGCCGGGCGTAGCAGTAAAACGCGGAATCTTTGGCTCAGTTCCTGACGCAACACCAGGCTGATAACCAACACTGAACGGGGATTGACGTTTATCATTAATATTCATGGAGTCTCCTTAACGTCTGCATAAGAAAACCCATTCCGATACCGTCAAGCATTTTCAGGCAAAGGCTTAATGCTCCAATCCCGCATAAAACCGGCTCAGATCAACATCAGAATAGGCCGGATCAACCAGATGAACCTTCAGCGCCTCGGAATCAACATCCGCACGCCACCGCCAATCGGTACACACCACCGGCGAAAGCTCGATGCGGCCACGGATAAAATCTTCACCATCCCCGCTACGCCCGCGAATCTGTGCAACCTTGTCGCGGATCGTCGAAAGGTTCGTTTCACCCGTATGCTTTCGATACAGCATGAACGGCTGTTCCGGACGACGGCAGCGTAACCCGTGATAAGCCATGTAAAAATCAAAATGGTTGATCAGGTTAATGTCACAAAACGGACGATCACTGTCATCCCGATACCCGCCGTAACGCGCCCAAACCCGCGGGGTATACGCATAATTCCCGATATTGCGACCGCTCACCATCACCGGCGGATCCGTATCAACATAAAACCGGTCCGTCTTGAAAACACCACCGGACAGATGCTCAACCGCAACGCGGATCCGCTCCGGCGCAAACAGGTCATCATCGTCCGTATGAAAAATAAGATCGGCATCCTCAATGCATTCACTCACCCCGATGTTGAGTTTGGCCGCAATCGACGGAATGCGTTCCGTCCGGTTGATGATGCGCACATCAGGATGGTCAAACACCAATTCCTGCATAGGCTCATCATTGATGACAACCATGATCTTGCGGCCCTCCCACTCCTGCGCAAGAAAACATCCGATCGCCTCCGAAAGCCGCTCCGGCCGCCGAAACGTGCTGCATACAAATGCCGCTGTTTTAACCGTAGTAGAGTGCATGATTATTTATGTGGTCATCCACTTTGTTTTTAAGGGCTGTAAATTCGATCATAGACACCGGCTTCGAATCGCTATCCTCCGTATCGGTCGATTCAAGCTGGTCCAGAATACCCGGCTCTTCTTCACCGCCTGCCGACGGATCACTGCGCTCATAATTTCGCGCGCGATCGTCAATAAAGGCGTCATTACCGAATCCGGCGGCATCCCGGCTGAAATTATCCTGCGTCTTTTCATTTGAACTCGGCTTTCCCTTATCGCCGGTTTCTTTCGCAATATCCCGAACCGCCTCCCGGGCATCCTCCCGGGCCTGCTCTCTTGCTCGGTTCAGTTGGTTTCTCTCATGCGAACTAAGATCAGGCCGGTACTGGTCCTGCAAATCACTTTGCTGGTCCGACGTTAGAGAATCCCAATCTTCACCGGCATTCTTTGCCTGCTCTTCCCAATCCTTACCGTATCGATCGTGCAAGTCGTTTTCATACGCATCCCGCGTCTTATCGCTCATCTGCTCATTGAAGATGCTGCGATTACGCCGCGCAATCGATGAATTACCATCCATGTCCTTGTTTGCCCATGATGTCAATGGACTGAGCGGAGCACCGCCCCGCCGGCCGCCGCCGCCACCGGAACCGACACCGCCGCCAACCTGCATCACCTCCAGCAATGACCATAGAGATTCCATCAGCTTTCCAGCCTCAAATGCACCTTATCCGAATCAATCACGGTAGGGCTGATGGCTTCATTCGGATCAGCCACCGTTTGCATATGCACCATCTGCAGCTGCATGCCAAGCAGGCTGCCGCCGGATGAATCCTTGAGTTTGTCAAAGGCGTCATCGTCCCGGTAAAACTCATCATCCTTCTGCAATGTGGTCCGCACCACCGCCCACATACCGCCGGACTGAACAATGTCATAGGTCACGGTTTCAAGACTGCTCGGAGAACTTCCGGCCGTGTCGGCATCTGCCGCCGCCGTCATCGCTTCATAAATTGATATGCTGTTTTCTCCGTCAACATGATCAACCGTGCCGGCAAGCACCGAAGTAGTAGGTTCCTGCATGAAATATTTCCGATCAACCTTCATGGTTTTGCGCCGTTTCCATGCCGCCTCCAGCGAGGCAATCACGGGAACATCAATCTCAGTCATGCCTCCTGTAAAACCAATCAGATCATCGGTATCAAGAACCCCATCTGCATTCCCGTCATTTAATGATCCATCTTCATAGGCATCAGTAACTTTGTTCATCACATGAGAGAATGCTGTCTGCGCTGATCGCCCTTCGGCTGCGGACCACCTGTCACCGGTTCCATCAATCAAATCAGATGCAAGGCTCTTTTTCTTGCGCTCCAGCCCGGGAGCAACACCGCGGCAGAACCACCCGTCATCATCATTAATCGGAGCCGTTACCACGTGTTCCCATACATCGTATGTGATCGTGTTGCCTTCCAGCTTCTCATTACGAATACTGCGCGTGACCTTGCGGCGACCCTTTAAAATTCCATGGGTTCCAAACGTGCCGGCGCTGGCCGCCGGAATATCTTCATAATACCCAAGCAGGCTGATCGTTCCGGCCGCATAATCCCGCACAGGATAACGGCCTATCCACCGGTAAAAGTCATCTGGATCACCGTACTCCAGGATATAATTTTCCATGGAAGAAGACGCGATCGCCGGATTCGACTCACCAATAACAACGCTATCCTCGACAATATGCCGTACCCGCCAGTTCCAGGTTCCGTTCTCATCGGACTTCTCACAGTACTGCGTCGTGTTTGACGTCGATCCTATGCGAGTGCTCCAGGTGCCGGAAACACCATCATACACACCGCCAAGCAGGTAATAATGATCAGAAATCGGACTGTCAGCCGCGGATGAAACTCCGCTGTCAGCATTGAACAACGCAGGATCGGTAGTCGGCTCCTTCGGATAATTGATGCCAAGATAAACCGTCTCACCGCCGATCCGAAGGACCGTAGCAAACGCGCTCTTCGTAATTTCAAGCGCCTCATAACTCCACAACCTTGTTTCAGCATCCTGGCGAGGAGGCGACATATTACGCGAGGTTCCGTCCGCAGGATCCGAAGCATAATATGCCATCGCTGTTTCCAGCTCTTCCGCCGTAATGTTCTGCGCCTGGTCCATCACAACCGAGGCCAACGGACTCGGTTTATACACCAAACGCGCATCGTGATTCAGATAGGAAAACGTTTTGTCACCGCGGATAAACCGGCACTGAATAATAACCTCATCCGGACTGGTCTGTATCCGCAGGCTCCTGCCTGCAACCTGATCGCTGATCTTTTTTGCCGTCGCAGCGGGCAGACTGCCATAAGACTCAACCCCGTTAAGTTCACTGAATGTCCCGCCGTTTTCCGAGTAATACCAATATCCGGTCAGTGAATCGATATATGTTTTTTCAAGAAACGCAGACCGCCGCTCAGCATTCGCGAGAAACAACTGAATCGATGTTGTAATACTTCCATGCCGATCCGCATAAACAACCCCGCACGTATCACGTCCGGTATTCCATGAAATCCGTACATGCAGCAGGATTTCAGCACTCTCCTCGTTCGGACTCTCACTGATCTGTATCGTGCGGCCGGAAACGGCGGTACCCAGCAAAGATGCATCAATGCCGGCATCCTCAAAATTAACAGATGGATCGACCGATGTTCCGTTCTTGTTGTTATACGTAACACCACTGTCAGCCGAAATGTAAAAATTTCCTTTCGAATCAAAGAAATAGGTTTTGAAAAAATCTTCAACCGTGTCCGGCATCATGTGGATTTTGAAAAAATCAACAATGCGCTCATTCGGCCCAGCCATGGCACTGAATATCAGATCCTGATTATAGAATCTGGAAAGATACCAGTTGATCACGCCATAACCGGATTCAGGATTAATCTGTACCTCACTGAAAAGGCTGTACCACTTCCCATCGAGAACGCCGCCGTTCGTTGTATAGATCGCATCCACATAGCTCTTCAATCCATTTTCCTTCGACATGGTGCGAACGGAATCAGGATCACAGAAGGGAAGTTCAAGGATAATCAGGCTGTTACCGCTCTGCCAATCCTTGCCGCCTTTGTAACGCCAGCGCGTACCGGCTTCGGTAATCGCAGCAACCGTATTAATCTCTGCTTCAAGTTGCTGAATAATCCGCAGATCATCCCCATCTTCATAGGTAACTCCGATCGTGCGGAAGTCGCCGCTGACCGTTCCCGTCGTGGTTTCAAAATCACTGAGTTCTGTCTTTGTTTTAAGATAGGCGATGCATTCATCACGATGTTGGCGCTCCTGCAGGGTCCAATATCTAACCAGTTGCCGAACATCTACCTTCGGCATGGCACGGTCAAAAACAACCACCGACTTACTATCGACCAACAACCGTTGTGCGTTTGAAAAATCAGCCATTATGCAACCCCCGCCGCGGAATAGAATTTTTTCATCAATCCATCAGATGCGGCAACACTTGCTTTGTCGGTCGGATTATGCGCCAGGAGCAGACTCGCCGTAACAAATATCACAGCCTGTTTAAACTGCGGAAGAACAGGAACTTCATCGGCCGCATCGGAAACAGCTGGTGCTGCCGTGACAACCACGGAAACCATGAACGCGTCAGGACGGATCGAAAACAGCATGGAGAGCGCATCCGACACCTTCCCTGCAATATAGCTGTCGTCAAACTTATAATTACCGGCCAGAGCATCGCCGCTGATTGAACGTATTTCGGGAATTAGATCATTCACTACCATGCATTACCTCACACAAAAAATGCGCCGCCTCGACCAGTTGCACGGAATGTCATCGACTTACCGCCGGTTACGGCATTCCATTTTGCATCTGTAATCATGCGCTGATAATTTGAATTTTCGCGCTCAGCCTGAACCGGATCACTCCATGGCCGGCGCGGTATAGATAAAAGGCGCGATCGCGTTCCGGCAATCAACGCATCCTGATAGTCATTCAAAAAAGACGCCGGAAGTTCTTCGGCAAAGGCATCCGGCATCATCACCGCCCGAACCAGAATACCGGAATCAAGTGAACTTGCCGGCGCACAACCAGGCTTGAAAACAAGATTTTTAACCGAAGAATTAACCGCCGTGGTGCGGGAAACAGTTGCGGTCCCATCAAAAGACCCTTGCGCTGAATATTCGCCGATAACGTCAGAAAACGGCGGCGGCAGATAATAGGCATTCACAGGAACATGACCGGATTGCGCCGATAGATAATCCGCAGCACTCGCGATATAATAAACGATCCCGGTTCCGCCTGCGGAGAATCCGCAAAACAGATAGTCCGTGGAATTAGGACCGGCATACACCGAAAGATCATTCAGCGTTTCTCCGTTTTCACGAAAAACACCGGACTCAATAAATCCGGCTATCGACGCCTGAACACTCAGCCCGCCGGAACTGTATCCTCCATCCTGTAAATCAAAATCATTGAATGACACCGGACTGCCGTCTCGCTCAGCAGCAATATCGGCGGATGTCCGCCGAAACACGCCGACAACCTTAAGCACAGAGGCATCAAATTCAGGAATCAACGCATACCGCCGTTCGCCGGCAACGCGATCTAGCGTAAAATCAACCACCAGCGCCTGCGTTTCCCGACAAAAATCACGCGCAACATCGCGCATCCGGTCAAGGACCAACGCGGGAGCAGGAAAGGCGGCCATACCGGCAACCGTCCGACCAATCAACTCAGCATAGGATGTTAATGCCATGACCGCCTCCCGTTCTTATTCTTCAGCCGCTGTCGCTTTTTCGATGGCAGCAACCAGTTCATCCGGCTGCATCTTGGTAAAGCCTCGGATTTTCAGCGCGCGGGCCTGCTCTTTCAGGGCGTCAATCTGATCGGCAGTATATTCGACGGGAGCGACGGCAGGACCGCTTTCAGATTCAAACACAACCGACTCAATAACAGGAATCGGAGAACCCTTTTCTGCACGATCGGTAACGGCCAGCAAATCCGAAATCGCACCATCAAAGGATTTCGCGGCATCAGAACTTCCGGCATACAATGCCAGAGTAGCCAGATTTGCAGCAACTTCACCAGCCGCAGAAAGACGCGCAGTCAGAAGTGCATTTTCTTCCTGCAGTTTTTCAATCGATGCGCTGTCATCGGCGGAGCTGCCGCCGGAATTAATCTTGGCCGTCAGTTCGGCAACCTGCCGGCGCAACGTCTGGACCTCCGTAACCTGCTCGGCGCCGGAATAGACAATTTCTCCATCGGCATTGCATTCAACCATGTAAGGCTTTTTATCATCGGCAACCTGTGCTTCATCAAATGAAAAAACCACCCCGGTATTCGTATTCTTCATGAATCGCTTACTCATGCTCTTTCTCCTGTTTGTTTTTAAAATGCCCCGGGAATGCCCGGGGCACTCAACGCTAATCGCGTATTACCGCCGACTACGCTGCCTGCAACGAGGTGTCGGCACAATAGACATACGCCACAACCAGACCTTCCGACTTGCGGACATTCCAGTCATAGACGTTCAACCCCTTGATGCCATCGGCAAACATGTCATCCGGGCGGATCGACTCAACCGAGTTAATCTGCTGCGCATAACTGATGGCATCCTTGTTTCCGGCAATCACATACGTGCCGGTGGCCTGATCGGCCGTGCTCGTATGCAGCTGGTTGGTCTTGTAGAATTCCATGTCATCGATCATACCCATACGACCGGTACGAAGAATGCTGGAGGAATCCCCCATCACCAGCGAACTGCCGAACTTACTGTTCAGGAACAGCGTCCGCAGCCAACCCGGAATACAGGCCCACATCTTGCCGGCATCGTCTGCATTCTGCTCGCCAAGCACCGCCGTCAATGCCGTCACAAAGAACGGCAGGTTTTCGGTCGTCAGGCCAAGCGGAGCGCCAGCCGTTCCCAGGTTATAGAAATGGCTCTTCGTTCCGGCATTTGCGCCCTGATTATCCGCATGCGCCTGCGTATAAATGTCGGCGAAGAATTCGGCCTGCTGGGCTTCCGATTCCTTCTTGATGCCGCGCGCTTTATACTTGTCAATCAGTTCCATGTGGCTCTGCTTTTTATCAACATCATCAATCATGATGTTCCAGTCGGCCGCCCGATCGATCCTCATTTCGATCGGTGCCTTGTGCGTACCATGGCTCAGGTTGAGCTTCTTGCCGCGGTAATACGTTTCACGCTGAATATCCGGCTCCTGCGGGATCGTGATTTTTTCACCCATGCTCATCATTTCACTCATGAACTTGGTGGTCGTAATGTTCGGCAGAATTTCCTTGTTGTAATACTCAACATTGAACTCATCTGCATACAGTTCCGGAATCAAACCAGCGGTCTGATAACTCGGATGTCCTTCCACTGCTCCTACGCTCATTGTAAACTCCAATCTTGTGCGCGAAGCCGGGGAGGAGTTTGTTATTCAACGCGCCCCTCAAGCTCCGCAAACTGATACTCACGGAGTAGCTGCTGGGTTTCGGCCGTGTAGGGAATACGCCGTTCCTCTACGTCTTTCCTGAACTGGTGAATACTCTCACGCCGATACCGCGGCTTTCCGCTGTCTGACGGGCTGGAAACCGTCGCAACGGGTTCCACCTGTCCCTCGATGTTTTCAGGTTTCGGCATGGTCGATTTATGAGTCGGAGCGGATCCGCCAAGTCGACGGAATTCAAGAAACATGTTGGCAGTCACCTCAACGGTGCCGTGTTCACACAGCCATTCGCCGCGAGTCTGCGGAGATCCGGCAAACAACGGTTCATTCAGATAGGCAACCCAACCGGGATCACCCGTCATTCCGCTGTGTGGATTTCCGCTGGCCGCCGCCGTTTGTGCGATAATTACTGACCGAATCACGACCGGGCTGAATGTACGTTTCAGGAAAAAGACGCTTATACTTATCGGAATTGACAATATCACGGGTGTATTGCGCCTGCTCATAGCTCAATGGCTGCGAATAGCTGCCGGTCATGTGCCGCAGCGTATTATCCACCGTCCACCCCCACGCAATCGCCATCTGAGAGCAGATCGTACTTTTAGACGAACCAGGAGGAACGTTGATCACCAAATCATATTCCTTCGGCAAACGTTTAAAAACACGCTCGTAAACCTGCTGGATCTCATCGCACAGCACATCCATATGCCAGTTCCAAACCAGCTCTTCATTGCAGATCGCGCCCCAGAACGACTTAACGAACTGACTGAATTTCCGCCGACACAGTTCTGCCTCAACCGCATCACGATCCGCAGCGGTAAGCGCGTTAAAACGATGTTTTACCATCTTATTCACTCATCAGTCCCATCAACACTTGCTTTCCCAATCGCAGACATCAGCGCAGTCAACTCCTCCGTGCTCAGTTTGCTCGGATCGATAGACAACGGCGCCGCCTTCGGAAGCTCCTTATCATTCGTCGTAATGTCCGCACGCAGCCGATGCCCGAAATTACTTTGCAGGTTCAGCTTTGCAGAAGGTGCTGTAGAATCCCAAAGGTCCGCCTCAATCGCGGTTCGTACCTGCTGGCAGATGCCCCACAGCGGATGCTCTTCATCGGAACAATAACGCTCAAAAGTTCGTACCGTAATCCCTAGCCAGTTGCATAGACTCGCAATCGTCAACGGCTTCGGAGCCGGAACCTTGACCATTCCTGCCATCTTCGATTTAAACTCCCACTCCATCCGCGTTTTACGGTGGTGTATCCAGGAATTCACTTCGCGGATAAATTTATCCGGATCATCACCCCACGCGCGCGGACGGCCAACCTTTGCAATGCCGCTACCAAGCCGTTTAACAAGCGTAGAACTTTCCAACAGATTCAGCGGAAGTGACCCTTTCGGCAGCGTTCCGCTCTTGCCTGAATCACTCCTTTTAACCGGAGCTTTTTTAACCGATGGAGAATTCTTTCTGGACGGTGCCTTTTTTATCGCCGGACTCTTCTTTGCAACACGGCGCTTTACCGGTGCCCTTTTTGCTCCCTCATCTGTTTTTTTTTCCGCGGCCTTTTTTTTCGCAGTCACACCACAACCCTCCAACATCGACTGAAACATAGCACCGCACCTCAAATCTATTACACTTCTGTAAATGCTGTTTTTTCAGACAAAAAAAACGGCGCCCAAATGGACGCCAAACCGGGCATTTCGCCTTATCGCGCACACGCGTGCGCGTTACGATGCGACAAAATTATTATTTTCAGCACTCAAACAGAAACGGGAAACCATCCTGCAGGCAATTCACATATGCAATTCCATTAATCACTCCAATATCTGCACCCGCCGCAATATTACCGATAGCAGGCGAACGCCCTATGATTTCACGGCCCACCGTCCGCTTATCCTCAACGCCATTGCAGCGCTCGAAATCCAGGGCATGCTGTAAAATGTCTACTTCGGCATTCATTGATGCTCTCCACTAAAACCCATCATTACCTTTTGGTAAGCCTCAAAATAAAAAAACTCAGCACCTAATTGAAATACCGCGTGCCTTCGCCTGCCTCAATCCTTCCCGCATAATCATACGTCCAAACTCAGATTTATTGCTAAAGTTTGACCCGGCCAGAGCTTGTAAAAACTCAGTTTCCAGCTCAGCTTCGACAGGCATATTAATACGACCTGTCAGCTTTATATCGTCGGGTTTTAACGCTCGTTTGCTCATGAATGTCTCCGCTTTCGATAATCAATAACTACTCCTTACCTTTTGGTTGGGCAAGTTTTTATTTGCAAATATTTGCCATAAGGTGTCACATGCGGGCAAGGACGGCATCAGAATGGAACTTACAGACAATTTGAGATCGTTCATTATTAAAGAGCGAAACGATAGAGACTGGTCCAACGCAGACCTTGCGCGCTATACCGGATTCACAGAGGCAACCTGGTCAAGAATTCTGAACTCGACACGCCCACAAAAAACAATCAGGGACCACATCGTCGCAAAAATAGGAGACCTATTTGGTTACTCGCCACTGGACATGATGCTCATATCAGTCGGAAGAGTTCCAGAAAAACAAAACACAGTTAATGAGTCGGAACAAAAATACTCCGACAAACATGAACGCCTGGCACACTGGCTCAGGTCCACCGCTACCGCGAAACAATCCGCCGCCGTCCATGCGACGGCAGAGGCTTTAGGCTTTGAGGACTGTGCCCCGGGGGAAGCGAATTGCCCCCGGGAAAGTAACGGGTGCCCGGGGGTGCAAAAAAAGCAGCAGGGGGCCGCATAGTCGAACTCCCGCTTTTCCCCTGCTGCCTCGATGATAAAAACTGCTTTAACCGATGTAAAAACTGCCCGAGGAAATAGACTTACATGAAAGGATGTTTATTAAGTGCATTTATATGTTTCATTGCAGGATCAGGTTCAATATCGCTGGCGCAAAAAACATACGAAAATAACTTATTCTCAGTTACCTACCCATCTGCCTGGCGCTATGTGACAGAAGATTCAACACATGCGTTTATTTCACCTAAAGAAAATCCATATGATCAGGTTTTTGAATTTGTAACAATCAGCGTTTTAAACAACAAGTCAACTGATCCGCATAAATTCGAATCAGAGTTTATGACACAAAAAGGCGCGACGCTAAAAAGCATAACTGACAGACCATTTGGAAAGGACGGGCCACCTTTTGTCACATGGGAATATTACACTCATGGCATTAAATGCAGGTCATTGTGGAGTGTAATAGAGTTTAACAATGGTTATATTCTGTTTTCATGCAATTATAGAGACAGTCACTATCTACCAATTTTTTCCGATATATTTTACTCAATTAAAATCAACAACACACATCAAATATTCGTGGCTGAAACAGATACTAAGCCATTTTTTAATGAGAACGATGTTTTGAATAAAGACGGTGAACAAAAACTATGGGAGAGATACTCCAGCACCGAAAACCAGCCAATCAGAAACAGTACACCAGTTGACCAAAAACAATCAGATACCGAGTATACTGAAGGAGAATTATTGCGCTCTGTAATGGCTCCATTATTTATCCTGCTCATCTTGTTTTTTATCACCAAGCTATTCCTCTCTATCATTATGGCGTGCGTAACAATCCCCGCCAAAAACAGCAACACATCAACACCTCCGCCAATACCATCGGTCGGGAAACACCACGGTAAAAGATTATCTAAACACGCGTTTGCAAAGTTTCATATATTCACCTCACTACTATCGATTACATGCGTGGTTTTTTATTGGGCCGGCACATACCTGCCCACTGAATTAATCAACTCATGCTCAATTATTATACTTATCGTTGCGGCGACAATCGGATTGGCAGACCTAATTGCTATCGAACGAAGAGCCCGTGATGCAGGAGTTGCTACGCTATGGAACATTTTGTTTTTCGTTCCTGGCGCCAATTTTATCTGCTTCATCATCCTTTTCTTTCTGCCGACAAAATACCGCTAGCACCAATCACAACACCCACAGAGGCCCGCCATGCCCAGAAAAAAGATAACTGAAACCCCAGCAGAAAAAACGCGCTACCTGATCTACACCCGCGTTTCCCCGAAAGGGTCCGATTGGGTTGGATCAGAAACCACCGTTGTTGACCAGGCAACCCAATGCCGCGCCTATGTACTCGCAACCGATCCGGAAGGCGAAATCATTGGAACCATTGAGGACGAGTTTGAATCCGGAGGTTCGTCCAAGCGTCCGGGATGGGTACAAATCATCTCGGAGGTTAAACACGGAACCGCTAAATGGGATGTCCTCGTTGTTCGCCATCTGGACCGCTTTTCACGCTCAATCTCCGATGCCGTCAATGCCCTTGAATTGTTCCATGACAACGGCAAACACCTGATTGCCACCGCGCAGGGACTTAACTCGTCCACTCCATCCGGCCGAGGCGTAATTAACATTCTCCTTTCAATCGCACAAATGGAACGAGAATTTGCAGGCGAGCGCACTAAACTAAAAATGATCTCCATTGCGCAAAAAGGGCTTTGGCCGGTAGGAACCCCGCCATACGGATACAAACGCGGCGAAAAACACGACAACAATCTTTATATCGACGAAATAAAAGCCGACCAGGTACGACAGATATTTTCTCGCTACTCGGCCGGCGCCGGATCACTTGAACTTTCAAGAGATTACGGCATACCGAAAAACACGGTCCTGCACATCCTCAGAAACCGAACCTATCTTGGATTAATCTGCTACGACAAAAAAGAATACAAAGGCCGCCACACCCCCCTCATATCACAAGACCTGTTTACGCAGGTTCAAAACATCCTCCCAAAAGGAGCAACGGCACCACGGCCGAAGGCACAGAAATACCCATATCTGCTGACCGGAAGCATCTTCTGCAGCTGCGGCCGCGCAATGACTCCGGCAAGCGCCCACGGACGTTCTCAAATATATCACTACTACCGCTGCACCGATCTAGCCACATGCAAGGCACGCATCCGCGCAGAAGAGATTGAAGCCGCCGTACTTGACTCGCTGGGATCAATAAACATCTCAGAGCACGAAATTGAATCTATCATTTCAGAAATCAAAAAACTGGCACAAAAGAAAAACAGCCAGATTCCCGAAGAGTCCGCCGTGCGCAAAGCACTCAAAACGGCAAACGAGAGAAAAGAACGCATCACGAAAATGTTTATCGATGGACTTATTACCCCCGACAATGCCGCTCTAATGAACAAGCAGCTTGCAGCGGCCAGCAACGAGGCAAACCAGCTGGAAGGCCAACTCGCGGCAATTACCGCGCAAAACACAACGAATCCTGCAGTAGTACAGGAAATGATTGCTTATACAAGAAGCTTGGCAAACCTGAAATCACTCATCTCAATGGCAGAGAAGGACACAATCGCCCAGAGACAGATCATCAATACATGGGTAAAAGAAATTAGGCGAACAGGGGAGACTTGGAACTTAACCCTCAACCTCCCCGGTTCGCCTAACTGTACAAAGTGGCTCCTGCGGTTGGATTCGAACCAACGACCAAGTGGTTAACAGCCACCTACTCTACCGCTGAGCTACGCAGGAATGCTCAA
>JAFGVP010000120.1 GCA_016937945.1 Pontiellaceae bacterium
GACAACCTTTAATAGCATTCAAATCTCCATGGCGGCTTTTATGAGGTTGAAATCTGCCGATCACGCGGACTCCGTAAGATTGCGGACTAAGCATCCTTTGCCTGAATTGCCTTGACTGCCGACCGTTAATCCCAATCATTGCCGTCTTTGTTTTGGGATATAAACGGGAGGAGCAATCCGTGTTTGCAACCGGTACCATCATTAAGTCGGCTATGGATAAGCGGGGTTATAAGCACCGCAGAACCGAAGATCAGTTTTCAGTTTCCGGGGAATATGCCCGCAACCTGCAGTACGTCTATTCCAAAGAGACCCAGACCCGGGACGGACTGGTGGTCGATCTGGTCTATTTTGCGGCCGATCTGCGCGATGAAAAGCTGGTGATCGGGCTGTATCGAGAAAATCCGCAGATCGAAAACGGGATGCTGGTTAATGCCTCCAGATCATTGAGCCTGAAAAAGTTTTCCAAGGAAGACGTGGAGCAGGAACTCAATGTTCTGATTACCCCGATAAAGGACCACCTTAAATAAAGGAGATACCAAATGGATTACGAAAAACTTTTTGCCGATCGAATCGGCGGAACGCAGTTCGGAAAATCGACCGAAATCTATAAATTTGAAAAGATTAAGCGTGCAAAGGCCAAGGCGCGCGAAATGCACCCGGGGCTTGAAATTCTCGACTTCGGGGTAGGCGAGCCCGACCAGATCGCGCCGGCACCGATTCGTGAAGCCCTAAAGGTTGAATGCGACAAGCCGGAAAACCGCGGTTATGCGGATAACGGCGGCCCGGAATTCAAAAAAGCGGCCGCGGAATACATGCAGAAATTCTTCGGTGTTGAGCTCGACCCGGCGAAGGAGATCAATCATAGCATAGGAACCAAGCCGGCGCTAGCCATGCTTCCGCTTGCATTCGTTAATCCCGGCGACGTTGTTTTCCAGACGGTTCCCGGCTATCCGGTTATGGCGACCCATTCCAAATATCTTGGCGCCGAAGTCGTCGATATTCCGTTGCTGGAGGAAAATGCGTTCCTCCCGGACCTCTCGAGGATTGATCCGGCGCTGGCAGAACGTTGCAAGCTCTTCTACATCAACTATCCGAACAACCCGACCGGAGCCGTTGCTACGCCGGAGTTTTATGACGAACTGGTTGCATTTGCCAAAAAGTACAACATTCTGATTATTCAGGATGCACCTTATTCGACGTTGGTATATGACGGTCCCCGTACTTCGCTGCTGCAGCGTCCGGGCGCGAAGGAGTGCACGCTTGAGCTGCATTCCATGTCGAAGGCCTATAACATGACTGGATGGAGACTGGCTTTCTTCTGCGGGGCCGAATGGGCGGTAAACGCGCTGGCAACGATTAAGGACAACTGTGACAGTGGACAGTTCAAGGCGATTCAGAAAGCGGCGTGTGTCGGCATTGCCGATGAACGCCTTGCTGAAGGAATCTGCGAACATTATGAGAAGCGTCTTCGCCGCATGGTCGAAGTGCTGAAAGAAGTCGGATTCGATGCAAAAATGCCCGGCGGTACCTTCTTCATGTATCTGAAGGCTCCGGTTGGAGCAGGGGATGTCTGTTTTGCAAATGCCGAGGAAGCATCGCTCTATCTGATTGAAAACTTCGGCATTTCCACGGTTCCGTGGGATAATACAGGACCGTTCATCCGCTTCGGCGCCGTATTTGAATCAGCTGGTGAAGAAGATGACGAGCGGGTACTCAGCGAGCTGTCGGCACGCCTGAAGAAGGCGGATCTGAAGTTCTAGGTCATTCTGTCAGAGCATGTGAAAAGGTGCGGTTTTTCTTGCCGCACCTTTTTTATTTATTGTCACAGCGCGCTCAAGCGTCCCGTGATTGCTTCATTTTAAGAATCTGCTCCTGTCGATCCCGCAGGATTTCCTTGTTAGTCCAGACGCCGTGGGGGTCCCGATACGGTAAACCGCGGGTGGTTTCCGTGATCATCCGGCGTTCGTGATCCGGTAGCGGCCGTTCAATTAATTTGGAATTCAGGGCAGCCAGAGTTCCGCTTCGTTGACGGCCTACGGGTTCCGTTTCGCCCACGTGAAATCCGGCGGCCATTAATCCGGCACGAACCGGGATGGCGGCACAATAGGTGAGCAGCACCGCATCGGGTTTCATCAGGCGGCGGAGTTTGTTAAAGAAATCGACGGTCCATAGCTCGCTGTTCCGCTGGGTGGAAAAGGCATCCAGAAATACCAGATCAAACGAGTGTTCCGGAAGTTTGGTCACGGTATAACGCGCATCGCCCCAGAACAGCCGGCATGTTGTATTCGATGAGCTGCAGAAGCCGCTGTCGTGAAGCGCCTGCAAGGCCTGCTGCCAATCAAAAGAATCACCTTCGGATGGCTGAACATTTGTTGCGGCGGCGCCGACCACGCGCCGGTCCATCTCCAGCGCGGTAATATTCAGTTGATGAGCCCGTTCCAAGCCGTATGCGGCAGAATTCATGGCGGCAAACGAGTTATATCCCAGCCCGAAGCAGACATCCAGAAGGGCGACATCCTCCGATTGAAGCCGCGCTTCCAACCTGCTCGGCACAATATATTTTTCGACCGCTTCCATTCGTGCGCCGGCCGGAGTGTGATAATGCTCCTTATATTCCTCGTTCCAGAATGTGACGGATCCATCTTCCGTCTCAACAGACTTCAGCGTCGATTTGTATTCCGCAGCACGTTCCTTGTTGTTTTTTTTTGGATTCAGATCGCCTTGTCTCCACTCGCGGCAGATCATCTGCTGAATTACATAATCCTTGAACTGCCCTTTAGCCATATGCCACTTGGGAGCAATCAGTTCCTCATCCAGCGTATCGGTGGTTAACCGCATGATCGGGATGCCGGAGGGCATGCGGCGGATAAAGTCCATCAGATGCTCTGCAAAGTCATGCTCCATGAACGTGCGGACCGGCGAGAGGGCGTGTTCAAGCGCCAGCGTTGTGCCTTTTTCGATGTGGAGGTTATGAATCTTTACCGCATCGATCGGAAGCGCCGCCAGCGTATCGGCCGTTTCCTGGAAATCTTCTTCCGACTCCCCGGGCAGGCCCAGAATAACGTGTGCCGCCACCTTGATTCCGAGATCATAAAGTTTGAGGATCGACTGTTTGCTGGACGCCCAGTCGTGGCCGCGGTTGATGCGTTCCAGCGTGCGGTCATGCACCGTCTGCACTCCGAGCTCAAGCCACACTTCAATATGGCGATTGAGTTCGATCAGAAAATCATACGCCTGAGGCGTCAGGCAGTCCGGTCGGGTTCCTATGCTTACCGCCGTAAAATCAAAGGCATCGAGCAGATCAAGGTACATGGGTTGCTGGCGCTCTCCGAACGTGGCGGAAAAAGCCTGAATATACGCCATGTACTTTTTTGCACCGTAACGGTCGCGCGCAAACCGGATGGCTTCGCGCATCTGTTCTTCAACCGTCTCAGCGCCCAGCGTCTGAACAGCTGCAGACCCGCGCGCATTGCAGAACGTACAACCGCCGGATCCATCGGATTCGCGATTCGGGCATCCGAGGTTAAAGTCAATCGGAACGCGAAAGAGCGGCTCTCCATACCGCTCTTTCATGTATTCCTTATACTGCAGATACGGGGCGTTCATCGAGCGAACAACAGCCGCTGGCCGATTATGCCGTCATTGATCAGTCCATCTTCAAACACGACTTGACCGTTGATCAGGGTGGTGCTGACGGATGATCCGAAGCGGACGCCATCGAACGGGGACCAGCCGCATTTATAGAGAATATTGTTTTTCGAGACCGTCTGGGGGGCGGCGGGATCCACAATCACCAGATCCGCCCAGTATCCTTCCCGGATAAATCCGCGGTCAAGCACCTGAAAAATATTCGCCGGATTGTGCGCGGTCTTTTCCGCCACCGTTTCCGGAGAGCAATATTCAAGAAGCGAAACAATTGCACTTTGTATGACCGGCATACCAGATGGTGCGGAGCCGTATGGATTCTGCTTCTCCTCCCACAGGTGCGGGGCATGATCTGTGCCGACGGTGTCGATCAGACCCGATTTCAGGGCGTCACGCAGCGCTTCCCGATCGGAGGCTTTCTTGATTGAGGGATTACACTTGATCAAGGCGCCCAGTTTTTCGTAGTCGGCATCTGAAAACCAGAGATGATGCGGACAGGCCTCCGCAGTGATCTTCTTCCCGTCCACGGCGCCGGACCTGAACAGTTCCAGTTCGCGTTCCGTGGTCAGATGCAGAACATGGATCTGCGATCCATATTTTGTGGCGAGCTCCACGGCAAGGGATGTCGACAGATAACACGCCTCTTCGGACCGGATGCTCCCATGCTCGGAGAAGGGAATATTCTCTCCATACTTTTCTCGGGCGGCTTTTTCGTTTTCACGAATCGTATTGGTGTCTTCGCAATGCAGTGCGATCGGCACCTTGATCTGTGCGAAAATATCTTCCAGCTGCTGCCGTCGGTCGACCAGCAGGTTTCCGGTCGACGCACCCATGAAGAGTTTTACTCCGCAAACGGTTTTCGGGTCTATGGCCAGCAGTTCGTCGAGATTGCTGTTAGAGGCCCCGAGATAGAATGAATAGTTGGTTACGCACTTGGAGGATGCGATCCGGAATTTATCTTCCAGCACCTCGCGGGTGACAGCTGCCGGCTTCGTGTTCGGCATCTCCATGATTGAAGTCACGCCGCCGGCCGCCGCCGCTACGGATTCAGAATGCATGTCGGCTTTATTTTCCAGCCCCGGTTCGCGGAAATGGACGTGACAGTCGATCATGCCGGGCAACAGCAGCTTTCCGTCGGCGTCAATGGTCCGGCCGGCGGCGCAGTTTCCAAGGCTGGTCGCAATGTTTTCAATGCGGCCGTTTTTGATATAGAGATCGGCGTCCGCGATCCGGCCCTCATTCACCAGTCGGGCGTTGGTAATCAGTATTGTTTGCATGCGGCGTAGAATACGGCAGGTGCGGGGGCAGGGGAAGCCACATTAACGCATATTATGCCCTATTTCATGAACTTCAGCGCGAGCCACGGCGTCAGGCAAAGTGCCGCAGAAAATCTTGTAAATTTTGTGCCTGACCATCAGGTCCGAAGTAAATTGAAACGATGCGGCTGCAGGAAGCAATCCATCAACTCCGATGCAGCGGCCGCGCTCACGGGGCCCGGCTCAGTATTCGCCAATGATTCATATAGACCGAGCAGGCGATTTCCATAGGCGTCGATTCCATAACGATCCAATACCAACTGTCGGTTATGTTCCTGAATTTTTCGATCGGACGGGATGTTAAATTCCGGCAACGCCGCAACCGATGCAGGATGATTGTGAAGATGACGAATCACTTTCTTTTGCAGTGCTTCATCCAATACCCCGAAATCAACGGAGCCGTCGACAATCAGACTGCGCAAGGCCAGTTGGAGATCATCCGGATTCCATGGACGCGAGTAGGCGGTGTAGCTTTTGCGCATGGCGGATTCCAGAGCCTTGCGAAACGCTGCTTCACCAATCCATTCGATCGGTATCGGGAGCCGGTCATACATCATGGAAAGATCAAGTCCCTCTTCTTCAAAGTCCCTGGTAATTTCCGGAAGCTTGCGGCCGATCAGCATTTTATCCGCAAGCCATGGCTCAAGAAACGCCAGCCCGAATCCTTCCGCAATACTCGTGGAGATGAGCGCCGAAGCATTCCAAATCAATTTACTGAAGTCATGCTTGCGACCGGCATCAAATTCAACAGGAAGGGCCAGTTCCTTCGCAAATTCAACCCACTGATTATAGTATGTCTGCCACTTTGGATTTTGCGGCGCGAGCGTGCTCTGGAAACGGATTTCTTCCGGGGCAAGCAGGCTCCATAACAAAAACTCGCCCATGTTTTTCCGTCGGATTGCCCGGGCCGGATAGACCACGGTCCGGCTGTTTTCCTGCGCGGGAACATCTGTCTTTTCATGCGGGGTAACGGTGTTCGGCAGCACATGCACCTGCGGCAACCCGATGGAAGAAAGAAACGATTTGTCCCGATAGTTAATCGGCGCATACCAGACGTGATTCGCTTTGGGATAAAGTATGCTATCAATTGAATCGCCCAGCTGACTGCGCAGCAGATGATAATTCTGGGGGCGGCCGTCTTCCGCAAAATCATGTGGTTGAAGCAGTAGCCGGCATCCCTTGCGTGCAAGCTGGCAAACCAGCTGAGGCGTGAAACTGTTCTTGCCCAGTGAATGGTTGTGAATGTGCCAAACATCAGGATCGCGCCCCAGCAGGCTGCGTGCAGTGAATTGCAGATCATTCGCAACGGCCTCCACATCAGAAACCGCATGGTCAGAATAGCCCAATGCTTCAAACGGTTCCGTTATCGGTGTCAGCAGTGCTGACGGTGCCGGCGCCTCTCCGGTCAGGATCAGGATGTCTGTCCGATCGTTTAGCGATTCCACCGCCCGCTCGATCACCCGCGTCACTCCTCCCGGACGCAGGTGATAGTGGATCATGACTATTGCCAGTCGCTTCTTCATCCTTTGATGCCGAATTTTTCGCGATATTCTGGCAACTCAATCATTGGCGGACGCTCTTCCTCTACGATTTCATGGACCACCTGTTCAAAGGTTTCCTCCTTGGCCTGGAACTGGCGGAGCAGGGTATTCAGCTCCGGTAGTTCGCCGATGACGCCGAATGCCTCGGCCCTGAACAGAAAGGCGCGCAGAATACCAAATGCCATCTTGCCGAGATCGCGGGTTTCCTGATTGCGATGAACACGCTGGTCAAGATCCACCTGTGCGATCGCTTCCATACCCCACTTTTCATAAATGTCGATGAGATGCGACGTTTCAACGCCGTAACCGATCGGGAAGGGAATGCTTTCAAGCACTTCGCGTCGGGCGGCATATTCGCCTGAAAGCGGTTGGATCAATCCCGTCAGATCCGGAAAGAAGAGCGAGAAGAGGGGGCGCGTCAGGATTTCTGTAACGCGACCGCCACCTGAAGGCCGTACGCCCTGTGAAAAGGCAAGCGGGCGATCATAGAAGGCTTTCACATAGTGCACTTCCGGTCGGTAAATCAGCGGAGCAACAAGTCCATATACAAAGCGTGGGTGAATGTTTTTAATATCGGCATCAACATAAACAATGATATCGCCATTCAGTTCATAAACCGCTTTCCATAGGTTTTCGCCTTTGCCCTTTTTCTCTCCATACTGAGGAAGGATTTCAGCAGACAAATAAACATCGGCTCCGAAGGTTGCTGCAATCTCTCGGGTGTTGTCCACGGATCCGGAATCAATCACGGCGATTTCATCGAGCAACGGATAACGATCCACCAGCTCGGACTTAAACATGACGATCTCTTTCCCGATGGTCTTCTCTTCGTTGAGCGTGGGGAGGCACAACGAAATTTTCAGCCCCTGTTCTTCCTTTTCCTTTACCAGCTTTTTCAGGTCCCAGAACCGGGAGTGATGCATTGTATTGTTTTTAATCCATTCATTCAGGTTCATTGCAGAATCCTCCGTCGATCGCCAGCAGTACGGCCAGCAGCTGAGCCAGTCCGGTATAAATCGGTTTAATCTGTATGGTTTCATTCAGGTCATGCAGGTTGCTGACCTCGGTAATGCCAAGTGTGATCGATGGCAGCCCACGGCTGATCAGTTCGGAAACCTCCGACATACTCGGTCGGATGGCAGTTTCCATTCCGAGCGTATCCATAATCTGACGGCAGCTTTTAACCAGCGGGTGCCCGATATCGATGCCGCCCGGCTCCCGGAATGAAACCACATTAAATTCGAACTCCGCATTATGCGTGGCAGTCACGTGTGCGATAATCTCTTCGATTTTAGCGCGAATGGATTCGACCATCTCCGCACTCTCGCTGCGAACTTCGAATCGCAGACTCGAATGCGTGGCCATGACGTTATAGCTCTTTCCGCCGCGGATGGCTCCCAGTACGACCGTTGTGCGCGGCCGGCGCGGGAGCGGGATTTCAAGAATGCGGTTTACGATGTCGTTGATCGCAATGATTGCACTGTGCTGTCCGGCCATTTTCCAGTCGAGCTCTTCCGGAATCCGGCAGGAGATGTGTCCGCGAAACATGCCTTCAGCCGCATAGCTCAGGCGCCCGAGCTGTGCACCTTCCACGCAGATGCCGGCATCAAAGGGAATGTCATTGTTTTCCATGAAGAAGCGGAGGCCGTCTAGATTGCCGCGTCCGAGTCCCTTGGTGCTGCTCAGCAGGATCAGGTTAGAATTCAGTTCCAGTCCAAGATGATTAAGAATGGTCGGCAGCGTGGTCAGCACCGCCATGCCCAGACTGTTGTCCGATATGCCCGGCCCTGTGATTTCATCGGCATAAACCGAAAGGGTGTGGTCGGCTTTATCGGTGTAGACGGAGTCGGCGTGTGCCACGAGCAGAATGTTTCGTTCCGGATCTTTTCCCCGTAGGATTCCGACGCCGTTTCCGGCTTCGTCGGTGGAGACATTTTCGAGTCCGCTTTCGACGAGACGTTGCAGGTAGAGTTTAACGCGGGCACTTTCTTCAAAGGTCGGTGCAGGAATTTCGCCAAGCATGATCAAGTTGGCGATCAGGGTTTCCTGAATGCTCATCAGCTGATCAGGGAGCGTTGGCACCAGCTCCAGAATTTCACTGATATCGTTGAATTTATTTTTCATACGTATCCTTGGTTGGTGTTGCTTCCGCACAACAGTAACAGAGCTTCGGGATATGGCAAACGGACAGTCCTGTTAATTCTCTTTCAGCCTATTGCATCATAAAAAGGCTTCACATGATCATGTTGACCGCTATGCTTCCTTTACAAAAGCGAGGCGGTTATGAGCGAAAACATCGGATTTGTTTCAACGCGTTTTGCCGGCACCGACGGCGTTTCACTCGAAAGTGCCAAGTGGGCAAAGATCCTCTGGGACTTTGAGCATCGAAGCTTCTGGTATGCCGGACGGCTTGATCGTGCCGAGGAGGTCAGTTACTGCGTTCCGGAGGCCCACTTTGATCACCCCGAAAATATCTGGCTCAATGAACGCATCTGGGGGCACTCATTCCGCGATCCTGTGGTGAGCCGGCGCATTCGCGATGTAGCGGAATACCTGAAGACCACGCTGTATGAATTTGTGAATCGCTACGATCTTCGGATCCTGATTTTTCAGAATGCGTTGACCATTCCGATGCATGTACCGCTCGGCGTTGCCATCACGGAATTTCTTGCAGAGACGCGTTTGCCGGCGATCGCACATCATCATGACTTTTACTGGGAGCGCGTTCGCTTTTCTGTGAATGCGGTGCCTGATTATCTGGATCTGGCTTTCCCTCCGCGTGATGACCTGCTGCAACATGTGGTGATCAATCAGGCGGCGCGTGAGGAGCTCTCATGGCGCAAAGGCCTCTCTTCCGAATTGATCCCGAATGTCTTCGATTTCGAGACGCCGGCGCCGGCGCCGGATGACTACACGCGCAACCTTCGAGAGGATCTTGGATTTGCCGAGGATGATATTCTGATCCTTCAGCCCACTCGTATTGTGCCGCGTAAGGGAATTGAGCATTCCATCAAGCTGGTGGAGTCACTGAATGACCCTCGCATGAAGCTTGTCATTTCACATTCTGCCGGCGACGAGGGATATGAATATCAGTACATGCTCCAGGAGCTTGCGTATGACTCAGGAGTGGATCTTCGGATTATTGATGATAGGATCGGGGAGATCCGGCAGAAAAATTCTCTGGGACAGAAGATGTACACGCTCTGGGATCTTTATCCGTTTGTGGATTTTGTCACCTATCCAAGTCTGTATGAGGGGTTCGGTAATGCGTTTTTAGAAGCCATCTACTTCAGGCTTCCGATCCTCATTAACCGCTATTCAATCTTTGCGCGGGATATTGAACCGAAGGGATTCCGGGTTCCGCTGATGGACGGATACCTTACGAAGCAGGTTGTCGATGATGTGCGGCGCCTGCTCAGCGATGAAGCCTATCGGCGAATATCGGTTGAACATAACTATGCCGTGGCAAGCCGCTTCTTCAGTTATGCGGTCTTGCGTCGCAGCCTGCGTACGCTCATTACCAACATACGGGGATTGGACTCATGATCAAGAATCTGGATATCCATGCACTTGAACGTGTGCGTTCGCGTTTTAACCGTCTATACGGCCCACAGGAAGAGGAGCATCTGATGGAGCGGCTGGTGTCGTTGATCGGGCGTTACGGCGTCGGCCTCGAGCGATATAGCCGGGACAAACTGTGGGATGAACAGACAACAATCCTGATCACCTACGGTGATATGGTGCGCAATGGAGATGAGCCTCCGTTACGTGCACTGAAGCGTTTTGCGGATCGATATCTCGCCGGCGCAATCAACACCGTCCACCTTCTTCCGTTTTTTCCTTACTCTTCGGATGACGGCTTCTCGGTGATCGACTACCGGGCGGTGGATCCCAAACTGGGCTCCTGGAATGATGTGCAGGAACTTGGTCGCGAGTTCCGGCTGATGTATGATCTCGTGCTGAATCACTGTTCGCGCAAGAGCAAATGGTTCGTGGATTACGTGGCTGATATTGCACCATATAGAAATTACTTTATCGAGGCGGATCCCGACACGGATCTGTCCGGTGTCACGCGACCGCGTGCACTTCCGCTTCTGACGCAGGTGCACACCCGTCATGGCGACATGTATTTGTGGACCACGTTCAGTGACGATCAGATGGATCTGGATTTTTCCAATCCTGATGTGCTTTTCGAATTCTTCGATATCCTGCTTCATTATGTCGCCAAGGGGGCCACCATTATTCGCCTTGATGCAATTGCCTATCTCTGGAAACAGATCGGCACTTCCTGCATCCATCTTGAACAGACCCATGAGGTCGTGAAGATTATGCGGGATCTACTGGATATGGTCGCGCCGGAGGTCATTCTTCTGACTGAAACCAATGTGCCGCACGAAGAAAATATCTCGTACTTCGGGGAGGGCAATGAGGCGCACATGGTTTATCAGTTCAGTCTGCCTCCATTGCTGCTGCATGGACTGATTAACGGCGATGCCTCACATCTGACTCTTTGGGCGGCTTCGCTTAATGAGCTTCCGAAGGATTGTACCTACTTTAATTTCACGGCGTCACATGACGGCATCGGAGTACGCCCCCTGCAGGGAATTATTCCGAATGATGAGCTGTTCAGGCTGGCGGATCATGTGCGGGGGCTTGGCGGTCATGTTTCCACCAAGGCAAACAGCGATGGCTCCGAAAGTCCGTATGAGTTAAACATTACCTATTTTGATGCTCTGGGAGATGCGCCAGACGAGGTGACGGATCAGCACATTGCCCGTTTTATCTGCTCGCAGACCGTCGCCATGGAGTTGAAAGGGGTTCCTGCGCTTTATTTTCACTCCCTGACCGCTACTCGTAATTACACGGCCGGAGTCGAGGAGACCGGGCGGGCCCGGACCATCAATCGCAGGAAATATTCCGAGGATGAGCTGGGTCTGGTCCTGTCTGACGAGAACGGCCCTGCCAGCCGGGTAATGACGGAATGCCTTAAACGGCTCAGGCTGAGATCGAAGTATAAGGTTTTTCATCCCGATGCATCACAACAGGTTGTCAATCTCGGGCCGGACTGGTTTGTTGTTCTTCGCGAATGGGAAGATCTGCGTGTGGTTTGCATCAGCAACTTTACCGGCGAATACCGGGATCTGACCATCGATGAGCGGCTTTATCGCCTCAATCGGGCGGATGCATGCTGCGATATGCTTGCGGGAAAACGATATATGGGCGAGGGGAAAGTGATCGCCTTCAAGCCGTATCAAACCGTCTGGCTCCAGTATTAGCCCATTGACCATCTCTATTCAAATCCATGCGCAATCGGACTGGCACGGGACATTTCTTTTCTGCTAGATTTCCAGCCTTTTGAACGCAGAAAGGGATTTGGAATGAACAAAGCGGACTTGATCGTGGCGCTGGATGTGCCGAATGCGGAGGCAATGGAGCTGAAACTGCAGCAAATGCCCGATTTTATTGAATGGTACAAGGTGGGTCTCGAACTCTTTTGCGCCGAAGGGCCTGCGGTTCTCGAACCACTCAAAAAGCGCAACAAGAAGATTTTTCTGGATCTCAAGCTCCATGACATTCCGCGCACCGTGGGCAATGCTGTAAAAACTGCTGCCGAACATGGGGTCAACTTGATGACGGTGCACGCGATCGGTGGCCGCGCTATGCTTGAAGAGGCCGCCAAGGCGGCCAAGGAATGCGACAATCCACCGAAACTGGTTGCGGTAACCACCCTGACCAGTCTGAGTCAGGATGACTTTGTTGATCTGGGTATCCAGCGAACGGTTTCCGAACAGGCTATTGAACTTGGTCGTCTGGTGATCTCATCCGGAATCGACGGAATGGTCACCAGTGCTCACGAAGCGAAGGCATTGCGCAAAGCCTTTCCGGAAGCCATTCTGGTAACACCGGGCATCCGGATGCCGGAAGGTGATGTAGGCGACCAGAAACGCGTTGCTACGCCGTCCTTCGCAGTCGAGCAGGGTGCCACCCATCTGGTCGTTGGCCGCCCGATTGTTCAGGCCGAAGATCCGGCCGCTGCCGCCACCGCAATTATTGAGGATATGAATAAGTAGGGGATACGATGAGCAAACCAAAGGTTTTGATTATTACGGGATACGGGGTGAACTGCGAAGCAGAGTCGGCTCACGCATGGAAACTGGCCGGAGCCGAACCGAAAATGGTTCATCTCAATGACCTGCTGGATAATCCGGCGCAGCTTGAAGAGTTTCAGGCAATGATGTTTATCGGCGGCTTTTCCTATGGCGACCACATGACCAGCGGCCATGTTTTTGCACTGCGCGTCAAGCATCACATGCAGGCGGAGCTGCAGAAGTTCATTGATGACGGCAAACTGATTATGGGCATCTGCAACGGCTTTCAGGTCATGACGAAGATGGGACTTCTTCCCGGGCTGGACGGCGTATATTTTGAGCCGACGGTGTCTCTGATGCAGAATGACTGCGGCACATTCCAGAATTTCTGGTGCGACATCCGGTTCGAAGAAAAATCACCGTGTGTATTCACACAGGGGCTTGGAACCATTCCGTTGCCGATCCGCCATGGCGAAGGCAAGATTTTCACGCTGGACAGCGATCTGGTTGAGCGGATGGAAGCTGAAGGATGCGTTGCTGCGCGATATGTGGATTCCGATAACGAACCAACGCAGAATTTTCCGGAGAACCCGAACGGATCCCTGAATGCGATCGCAGGACTGACGGATCCAACGGGGCGTATTTTCGGAATGATGCCGCACCCCGAAGCCTATCTGTTCCCTGAAAATCACCCTAACTGGGATAAACAGAAGCTGGACGGAACCCTTCCGGAGCAGGGCCTCGGTCTGCGGCTCTTTAAGAATGCTGTAGCGCATATTCAGAAAAACGCCTAGTTGTCTGACGCCTGCCGAGGCTTATGCGGGAATTCCCCGTTGCTTTGGCAGGTTTCTTTTTTCTGCACGGCTCCGTGATGAACGGGGTGGGCATGCAGGTGTAGTGACATGCGGTTATGATCCTGATCCCATGCTGCCGGGCCCATGCCGCTCATGCTGGAAATATCCAGTTTAATGACAGGTTTCATAGCTCCCTCCCTCGGTTAGTATCCTTACTCTCCTCAGAGAAAGACGTTTCCGGACCCGGAAACGTGCACATAATAACTATGAGCCAGAGGCTGAAATGCAAAACCTCAGATCGTCAGGATCTGAGGCCTCGACTGTTCTTTTAAAATGCTCAAGTTTATTCGGGAACAGTTGTCCTCAAAACGGTTGCATTTCCTGTCAGAGTATATCCCTGCATCGCGGCCGGAACAAGTACTGATGTGCCAGATACGAGAGCGAGGGACTCCTCGTTCCAGCAGATTTCCGCGGCACCGTCGGAAACAAACAACGCATGGAAGGTCGATCCATCGAGAGAAACTTCCAGCGGGGCGTTGAATTCCATTTTTTCGAGCTGGAAATAGTCGCACTTCAAAACGTTCACGCAGCGGAACGTGTCGGTATCAACCAGAGTTTCCTGTTTCGTGATGGGATCGTCGGAGTCATCCCAGTTAATAACATCCAGAGCCTGCTCAATATGGAGCTCGCGCGGCTTTCCATCATTGCCCATGCGATCCCAGTCATAAATGCGGTAGGTTGTATTTGAGTTCTGCTGGATTTCAAGAATCAGGCAACCGGAGTCGATAGCATGAACCCGTCCTCCTCGAACAAATACGGCATCATCTTTGCTAACCGGAATGGCGCGCATTGTATCGCCGCTGGTGCCGGTTGCGACGGCTTCAATAAAACTTTCACGTGTAACCCCGTCTTTTAGGCCGCAGTAAACCTGCGTATTGTTTTCCCCCAGAAGATACCACATTTCGGTTTTGGCCTCGCCGCCGAATTGGGCAGCCGTTTCATCGTTGGGATGTACCTGCACACTCAGTTTTTGTTTTGCATCAATAAGCTTTATCAAAAGGGGAAAGTCAGCACCTTTAACGCGCGTACCCAGAACCTGTTCCGGAGCCGAAACAATAATTTCCTTCAGGGATTTTCCGGCGGCGTCTCCATTTGCAACGATGCTCATTCCGTCATCACGGTCGGAAATCTCCCAGGATTCAGCATAAATGCCGACTGGAACATTGCGGTTGTAGGTTTCGGGAATACGGGATCCGCCCCAGGGGTAGTCCTGATAAACAGGCTTAAACGTCATTGGATATAAATTTGTTTTCATCGATTCATTAAACGTATGATTTGTTTTTGATTCAACCTTAGATTGTGGCTGAATGTCCGCGTGGAAGATCCAAGGCACAGTAAACGAAATATGGCTCGGTGGGACATCGACCGGGTGCGCTACCAGATGGATGCGCCGGCGTCACCTCGACGGGATATCCGGCCGATTCATTCTGTTCTCAAAGATGTGCTTGAAGGATTGGAAGAACCCCAGTGCGAGAACACGCTGGTCCTGAA
Source organism: Pontiellaceae bacterium (assembly GCA_016937945.1). GTDB lineage: Bacteria > Verrucomicrobiota > Kiritimatiellia > Kiritimatiellales > Pontiellaceae > Pontiella. The sequence continues at coordinate 14,937 of JAFGVP010000120.1, forward strand.
AAAGGCTTGGCCGAAGATGGTCGGAAACCAGATTGCCAAGCATAGCGAACCGGCCTCTGTTGAAGCCGGTATTCTGACTGTCGGGGTTAATCATCCGGGGTGGATGCCGGAATTGGAACGTTTGAAGCGTCTGCTGCTGCAGAAAATGCAGGCGCAATATCCGGACTTGAGAATTCGACAGCTTCGCTTTGTATTGCTTCACCGCTAAAGCAGCGTTCCTGCCAGATCCGCCAGTTCGGATCGCTCGCCCTTGGTCAGGTTAATATGGGCATAGAGTCGTTGTCCTTTCATCCGTTCGATCAGATAACTCAAGCCCGTTGAGTGGCTGTCGAGATACGGATGGTCGATCTGGAAGATATCTCCGGTAAATACAATTTTCGTGCCTTCTCCGGCGCGGGTGATAATGGTCTTAACCTCATGCGGAGTCAGATTCTGGGCCTCATCGACAATGAAAAACGTGTTTACCAGACTGCGTCCCCGAATGTATGAAAGCGGCTCAATAACCAACTTCTTTTCATCCAGCAACTTACTTATCTGACTCCGTTTTATGTCCCCCTGAGCGTGCTCAATAACGCCAAGATTATCGAAAAGCGGCTTCATGTACGGATCGAGCTTGGACTGAATATCACCGGGCAGGAATCCGATATCCTTGTTGCTCAATGCCACGATGGGGCGGGCCATGAGGATTTGTCGATAACTTTTCTTTCGCTTGAGGGCGCCGGCCAGAGCAAGCAGAGTTTTTCCCGTGCCGGCTTTGCCGGTCAGGCTGACGAGCCGTATCCGATCATTCAATACGGCATCCAGAGCATAGGTCTGTTCCGCATTTCGCGGGGTAATACCGAAGGCCGGCACCTTGTCCACATGCTTGATCTGGCCGAGTTCCTCGTCATATACTGCCAAGGCCGATTTATGCTCACTCCGAAGGATGAGGTATTCGTTCGGAAGTAGTGGAGGGCTCAACTTTAGTTCCATGGCAGGGAATTCATATGGAGGTGTATACATCTGGGCAATCAACTCAGGGGCAACATTATCCTCAATGCGTGTTCCCGTATGGAGCTGTTGCACATCGCGTACGTGGTCATTTTTGTAGTCCTGAGCAAGCAATCCAACCGCCTTGGCCTTCATGCGCAGATTCACATCCTTGGTAACTAGGCAGACGACCCGGTCCGGGTTATCTTTGGCGACCCGATAGCCGATGTTGAGAATATGATGATCCGGTTTTTTCGCTGAAAAATTAGCCGCTAGGTTTTCGTCAAATTCCCTGTCCAGCTTGATGCTTATTTTGCCACATCCCGGTCCGATCGGTACGCCGCCGTTGAACAGTTTGTCGCCACTCAGCATATCCAGATTCCGGGCAAATTCACGGGCATGAAAGTTTAGAGAGTCGTTGCCTTTCTTGAAATTATCGAGTTCTTCGAGGACCGTTATGGGGACCACAATATCATGCTCTCCAAATTGATGGATACAGCTGCTGTCATGAAGAATTACGTTGGTATCCAGAACGAAGATTTTTTTCTGAGCGTCTGTCATCAATTACGCGTGCCTTTCATGCTGGAGGTTTCAATCAGAGGGTCGAATTCGAACATGCCCTCGCTAGTAAAACTGATTGATTAATTTTGATTCATAACTTACAGCGGGTCAAATGCTATTTTGTGCACACAGAACCCTAAGCGCACAAGATGTTGTGCACTAGTGGACTATGGAAATATTAGAAAATCATTATAATTGACCGGAGGCGAATTTGCCGAAACGGACCCTGCGCGGCCCGGTTTGTCAAAGCGAATAAAAGCGCCACAACTTGACATTCTCTTGTTATTGATATAACTTACTCTCACCTTGAGAGATATGCTTACCATAGCAGGGAGGAGAATGGTATGAACACACTTGCGGTTGTCGTGGCTTGCGGAAAAGAAGAGGAAATTGCAGCGGGAACGGAAAGTGCATTTTTACCCTTGGGGCAGACTCCGGTTCTCGCCGTCACGTTACACGCTCTTCAGGCCAGCTCGGCAATTGATTCGGTCATTGTGGCCGTCAGTAAAGCGAGAACGGAGACGGCACTGCACCTTGTTAAGCGTTATGGATGCACGAAAGTGCGTGGCATTGTAATGGGTGGATCCTCAAGGCTGAGTACATTGCGTACGGTGATGTCCAAAATTGACTCCTCCCCATCGGTGATTGTTATCCATGAGGTGTCCCGTCCATTTGTTACCCCGTTGACCCTGAACGAAACGGTAAAGGCGGCCAAACGGTATGGATGTGCCATTGCGGCACACCGTTGTCCGGATGCGGTAAAAATCGCGCCCAAAGGAATGAAGGTTGCGGATACCATGGAGCGAAACTCTGCCTGGGGAGCACAAACCCCGCAGGCTTTTAAGGCGGATGTCCTTAAGAGCATTCTCAATTCAAAGGCCAAATGCACTCAGGTGCTTGATGATGAATCGGAGCTGGTGCCCAAGTCTTCGGAGGTCCACATGGTAGAGGCCGGACCGTTTAATCTGAAAATAAGAACATCAGAAGATCTGCAACTGGCAAGTGCTCTGCTTAACGCGAGGCTTGCCGGCTGACGCACGTTATTCAATCAACGGCCCCGTTCGAGGCGCAGTGCATTTCGGAAAGGGAGTCCGGCGTCTCTGATTTTTTTCTGAACTGCGGCAATGTCATATTCAACCCGCCGCAACGTAATGGTCTGCTGCTCGAGGTCATAAATCGCGTATGCCGCCAGAGGATTCCGGTCGCGGGGCTGTCCGACAGATCCGACATTGATCAGGTACTTAAATCCTTCCTTGACCTGAATGGTCTCATAGAAACCTTTGTCAATTTCAATCCCGTCGCTTACGAAGGCCAGCGGCACATGAGTATGACCGAAAAAGCAGACATTTGAAAACTGATTGCGAAAGCTGGCCTCTGCCCCGATTCGTTTGAATATATAATTCCATCGGTCAGGGTTGTTTAGAGAGCTGTGTACGATTGTAAAGGATTCAATATCGCTTACCTTCGGTAGATCGCGTAAAAACTTGCGGTCCAGCATGGAGAGGTTTCGGCGGGTCCAGTAGATGCTTTTCTGTGCCATAGGAGTGAATAGATCCATGGATTCATTACAGCCGGCATAGTAGTCGTGATTTCCCTGAACGACTTTGCATTTGAGCGAACGAATCAGTTTGAGGCAGTTCTTCGGATCCGCGTTATAGCCAACCACATCTCCGGTGCAGGCATAGTGAGTGACGCCTTGAGATTGAGCATCATCAAGAACAGATTCAAGCGCTTCCTGATTTGCGTGAACATCACCTAAAATTGCGTACTTCATTAATAAACCACTCCGAACCGATCAAATGCGCCGCTGGCAGCCATCCATTCCGTCCGGTCCCGTATAATATAACTTTTTAAATGTGAATTGCGAATTGCTCCGAGGAACTCCGACAACGCATCGTCTTTTCCTTCTGCGACCAACTCCACGTCTCCGGACCGCAAATTGCGCACAAACCCGGACACGGGATACATCTCGGCAATACGGCAAACCGAATAGCGAAAGCCGACTCCCTGTACCCTTCCGGAAAACAGTGCGTACAGCCTTTTTTCTTCCGCATCCGCAACCATGGACGTGTGTATAGACTATGAAGCTATAAAGAGCAAAGTTTCAATAGTCGGAAATTCCGGAACCCTGCGAATAAGGAACTTTACACCATCGCAAATCCAGGGTCTTTTGTTTTAGCCGCGTAAGGTTCTGGTTGTGAGGTCGAATGGGAGTTTCCGATCTGTCTGCATGGCTTCGGTGAATGCAGGCAGGTTGCCGTAGGATTCGAGTTCGTCGGCGGCAACGGCCAGCAGAGTGTTGCGCAGCAGGGCTAGGTTGCCGACCAGGTTGGGGTTCCGGCTGCGCGTGGCATCTTCGCGCCAGATGGCATCGCGGATCCAATGGTTGCGGTTTTTGCCGCCGCCCCAGTGTTCGCGAATGATGTTCTGCCATTGGTCGACGGGGTGTGCTCTGGTGGGGTCGTGGGTGCTGATGTAATAGCGAACCGTAGCCGTTTCCTTGCCGTTGCGCTCGTTTTTGAGCCGGATGGCGATGGCGCTGTGGGCGTGCGGAAAGCTGCATTTTTTTGCGTTGGTTGCGATAACGGCGATGGCGCGCTGCTCGATCCGCCCGTGTTTTTTCTCGGCCCGCCCATACCGTTGCCTGGTTGGAGCGAACGCCTTTTCCTGGGTTTTGAGCAATGTGCCCTGGTTGCCTTTTACCTGAAGCAGGTAGTTGCCGCCTTTTTCGATGATGATCCGGGCCGTTTCGTGCTGGGTGTGCAGGGCGTCGGCGGTGACGGTGTCGCCGATGAACTTGCCGTCCATGGTCAGTGCGTCGGCGTGTTCGGTGAGCACGCGGGCCATGTCTTTCGGATCGATGTCGCGCAGGAGGGTGTAAAACACCTGATAGTCGGGGATTCCCCGGAACTTCTTCCTCCGCGTCTTCAGGGGCAGGCCGATCTTGGCGCGCTGGATCTGGGTGAGGCGCGAGGCGAAGCGGTAGATGGATGCCACATCGCGGCAGCCGCAAAGCAGGGCCATGGCCGTTATTCCCAGCACACTGCCGATGCGGGCCCGGAGTGCATAACAGGCCGGCCCTCAGGCAAGGATCTCCACCCATTCGCCATCGCAGACCACCGCCTTCCGAAGAAAATCCCCGGTCGGTTTTGCCGAGCCAAGATAGTGCAAATCGACCATGAGCGCATCAAAACGCCCGTTTTCCGCCGGGGGAACAACAATGGTTTCGATGTTTATTTAGGCACTTCCTGTTGCGGAGTCCGTCTTCTTCTGTTCCGGGTTGATCGTTTTCATCCAGTCTATAAGAGCGGATGGGACGGGATTTTTTTTTACATAAAAGTGAAGCTACTTGCATTGAGCGACTTGGGCGTAATCAGAAAATGTCCATGGATTTTTCTGTGCGGCAATCATATTATCTTTCTTCAACGGTAAGAATCACATAACTTCACTTCAGGAGATAATACATGAAGATTGAAGTTTTTACGCTCTGTGATGCAGCGACGGATACTCACGGAAAACTGAATATTCTGGGGACGTTTGATCAGATTTATGCGGCCAAGGTTCCCATCACGCATCCGGCCTGTTCTATTGCACTGCGGATGCGTTTTGGGAAGATGGAAGAGGGGGCGCATCGGATTCGGCTGCAGCTGGTGAATCCGGACGGAGTTCCGGTTCTTAGCCCGATGGAGGGGGATGTTAATCCGCGCATGGGGGCCGAGATTGATTCCGTGGCGGTTAACCTCATTCTTAATTTCCAGAATGTTAAGTTCGATGCCTACGACGATTATCAGATTAATCTTTATGTTGATGATATCGCGATGTCGACGCTGCCCCTGCATGTCCGGCAGATGCCGCGTCCTAAAAGCGCATAGATCCGTTCCAATTGTTCTGTTGTCGTCGGAACAATAATCTGAATCGTCTTCCGTTCTATTAGCATCATTCAGAATGCATCCCAAACACAGGAGGTTGTGCATGAATATGATGGTGTTTAAACGGGCTGGTTTGCTGATTTCGATGGGTGCTCTGGTGAGCTTTGCCCATGCTGAAGGCGAAACCAATGCAGTTCCCCAAGAAGCCCCGGTCCGTCCTTCCAGAGAGGAAGTAATCAAGCGGTTTGATACCGATGTCGACGGCGTTTTAAGCGAAGCAGAGCGCACCACGATGCGTGAAACACTCCGTAAAGAACGCGGTCAGTCCGGTCGGCGGCCGATAACTCCGGAAATGATTAAGCAGTTTGATGCTGATGGTGACGGCGTTTTAAGCGAAACCGAACGTGCTACGATGCAGGAAGCCATGAAGAAACGCCGTGCAGAAGGTGCGCCGGAGCGTCAGCGTCCGGACCGGAAGGCCATGCTTGAACGCTTTGATGCTGATGGTGATGGTGTCTTAAGTGAATCTGAACGCCAAACCATGCGGGAAACACTGAAGGCCGAACGTCAGGCCGCTGTGCCTTCCAAGGTCGAAACCGAATAACGAATCTGTTGAGACATCGGGTGATGTCTAGGCGTCATACGGGACTTCCCCGCCCGTGTGGCGTTTTTTCGTTTTTTTTGGTAAAAAAAGCCAGTACCGTGGGCTCTTCATCAAATACGGGGGAGAGGCGGATTTAAGATTTAGGACCACGGGTTAAGTTAGGTTTTGGCGCATAGCTCCTCAGATGAGAAGGTAAAGGAGTTATGAAA
>JAFGVP010000121.1 GCA_016937945.1 Pontiellaceae bacterium
ACCGTTCCCAGACTGGGCGCCGGGATATCCACCTTTATCAGCACCACGTATGTCGTCATGGCTCCGCTGATGGCCTGGGCCTGGCTGGGCGAGCGCCTCACACCCGCCAAGGGAATCCTGACGGCCATCGCGATGGGCGGCATGTTTTTCATGTCCGGCATTGGAGGCACCGCGCCTCCACCGTTGCTCTATGTCGGGCTGGGTTTCACCGGAGCCGTATTCTCGGCCATGGTGGTCGTCTATATCCGTAAATTGACCCGGACAGAACACGGCTCCACAATCTATGCGGCGCAATGCTTTTTCGGTTTGCTGATCTGTGCCGGCCCCGCGATCATTCAGGTGTCATCGGACGCCCCGTCGGCATCCGATTTGACGCACCTGGTGATCAGCGGAATCGCCGCATCGGCCGGCCAGCTTCTGATGACTTTTGGTTATAAATACCTGACCGTATCGGAAGGCAGCCTCATCATGCTTTGCGCCCCGGCGGTCATCATGATGGGAGGAATCGGCTTGTTTGGTGAGTCAATCACCCTTTTACAGGGCGTGGGCGCCGGACTGATTCTGACCGCCGGCGTTTGCATGGTTAACCGCAGGCCCGCAGCCATCAAAAGCAAGCTCCCCGAACCGGTCGCAGGATAAACCGGAAAACGATAGAGCGCCCGCAGATCAACACACGACGACCGACCCCACGTTGAGTGTTATCTGCGGGCGAAAACCGCTGCAGGAAAACGTGTCCATTCCGGCCCGGCGGCGATACGTACCGCGGGCGGCTCGCCGGCAAAAAACAAATCCTAGAACTTAACAGTAAACGATATGACGACTCCATTAGCGGGATATCACAGAAACATCCCCTTGCAGTCGATATAAGCGGAGCCGGCACGCCGGCTCCGCGTTCGTTTTGATTACTGAAGAAACCTTTTCTCCATTCGTTCCAGAGGAAAGGGAGGCGCGGACAGCGGTCTGACAGCAAGCGAAAGCAGAAACATTTCATTGTCGTCACTCGCAATGCGGTTTACCCGCAGCGTCCCGCAACCGGAGCAACGGTGCACAATACTCCATTCACCATTGCGTTGTATGGAGACCCCTATCGGCTCCATCGGAGCTTTGCAGTCCGAGGCCCTGTCGCCGATCTGCACATCGACATGCCGGCTCCATAAACAGTGCGGACAATGGTTGCGATGCAAGGATCCCGACATGCCCGAGGGAATGGGTTGTCCACAGTTGCAGCAGGTGAAAGGCGTGTCGATACCGTGCGTTAAACGCGCGCTATTTGATTTTTTTGTCATGGATAAAGTCCTGTCTATTAAACTTGAAAATAAGTGGATTAATTCAAGGTCAGCGACTGTTGCATGGACCGCTGCAGCGAACATTCCTTCTGAAGGAATGCAGATACACAGACCAACCGCGCAGAATCACACAGGCTCATGGCCGGGTTCTGCACGGTATGCATCAGTCACTGGATTAGACAAGGGCTCTTGACATGCGCAAAGTGGTAACAATACAGGGGTTCCGTGTCAAGCAGGAGGAATTCCCATTGAGGAAAAAAAGAAGTGCCCTGATACTAGGCGCAATCCAGAATCATTACCTCATGGGAGCACCCCTTTACCTATTGTTTCTTACTAATCCCTGAATACTGCGCGATGTCGGTAAACTCCCGCTTGTGTCCCTCGAAGGAATCAAAGAGGCGGCGATGCCGTTTCAGGCCATATTCATCCTTCCGCTCTTCATACTCCTTCACCCAGCCAATCAGGTTTTCCAGATTGGCATCCTGCTGTTCCATGGACTCAAACTTTTCCGGCTCCCACGGGCGCATCCGGCAATGCCGGACGCAAACCCCGATGCCTGGATTCAAGAAGATGAGCTGATCACAATACGGTAGCGCCGCCTCGATAATATTGCTGTAACAACCCTCGAGAATCCATTCATCATGTTCCCTGATGAACGCCTTCAACAGCTCAACACTGTTCTGCAGAGACATGCGGACAGCCGGCGCTTCCCACGCAATTTCATCCAGCGAAAGACGCGGAATCTGCTCCGCTCCCATGATCGCTTTAGCCATGGTGCTTTTACCGGCGCCGGCATTTCCAAGCAGAATAATTTTCATGTCATCCCTTTACCCACCGATAATGGCGCTCAGTTCATAGTAGCCATGTCTGGTGGTAGATACCGAAACGACTGCGGAGGTGCAGTATTGAAACTGGATCGGAGATTTAACGGCTTTTTGTAGCGCTTGGGCTTTTTCACCTTGATAGCGAATCCTTTATCCCTGAGATCAAAATAATCGAAAAAAAACTCCTCCGTGATCCCAGAAAACTCCTTGGTTTTTTCCCATAAACATTCGGGGTCGTCACTCAGAATGTCTTCTATCTCGAACTCCCCGATTACCTGCTGAACGGGAGACGAGGCATATACAACTACTGTTTTTACATTCGGATTCTTAAAGATGGCCTTCCGGAACTCGTATTTTTTAGTTCCGTTGAAAATGCGTTCTGCAAACTCTGGTTTAATCGACAATAATACCTTCATCACTCTGGGACTCTCTCATGATTGCTCTAAACTGCTCTACTGAAATCTTCTGAAAACCGCGTGGTACGGAATCTACACCTGCAACGACCCCCAATTCAATCAACCGCTTTAAATTCGGCCGATTGGGAAATGAATAGGTGTAAATAAAATTGACTATGAATGGCCGACTCCTCGGGTTGTAATCCCACCATTCCTTAAGCTCTTTATCAGAAAAAACACTACGCTTCCTACATTTCAAAACAAATTCTGCTTCATCTTTAATGCCGTCAACTACGCTCTCAACTATGCCTATGGTAGTGACAACGCTTTTATAGTAACCACCGGTTCTGTAAAACACAATTACATCACCACCAGAAAGCGCACGTTCCCATGATCTAGAGATGTACACCTTACCCAAAGCATTCCGGTGAGGCTGGTTTTCCTGGAAATCAAATGGTGACTCCGTCGTCAAAATTGAATCGGGGAAAAGACTGGTGTGGTAATCTGGGTAAATCGGACAAATGAAAACATTGGTTGTTGTGGAGATGAATGGAAACGAAAGCCGTGGATTTGAGCCGTTAAAATAGGGTGTAAAGTCACGTGTCAGCACTGTCTCATCTCCTTTAGCCGTCTGTTTGACTCCATGCTCGACAAAACCCCATGACATCAGCAGGTCAATCAATCGCTTCTGCTCGTCCGTCTTGTCGAAAATCGTGACGTAGATTTCTTCTACCTTGAAACGCAACGCGTTGTCGAAAATGACCTTGAGAAAACGCTCACCGAGGCGCACACCGTTGCTAACCACCTTAAAGGTTCCTATCTTCAGTCGGCATTTCGGTTTAAATACGGGGGTAATGTCTGAATAATTTTCCTCGACCCCCTCTTCTTTCAAATAAAGGAATGAGAGAATCCGCCCAGAGTTGTGGGTTACATAAGCTATTTCGTCTGCCTTTTTATTGAACCATTTATCGAACTCATCGTAGTCCTCCCTGAAACTATCGAAGAAGGTGTCTTGCAGGTCTATTTCTCCGAAGTGCTTCTTGGTGACACTCAGCACGTTGTAGTTGATCAACTCGGGATGCTCGGCAACTACCTTCTCCAAAAAGGCATTGATCGTAAAAACCCGATCCTGAATGCCGAGCAACTCGGCTTTTGAGTGGATCTTCTTATCCTCGCTAACCAGAATATCAACTCGGTCTTGATACACCTCGTTTAGTAGCCGAGTATCATTCTCATCATTCGGATTGTTATCGACCTTTTTTGACACAGCCGCCACGGCATCAGCTAAAGGTGCTACGGTTTTCAGGAGATAGTAGCTATCCAGCTTGACCTTTAATGTCGAGAGGACTTTCGCATTGCGGTGCTTTTCAATTTCTTCAACGGTGATGGGGTGAACACACTTTTGATAGTTCGCTTTATCCAGCCACTTGAATAGCGTTCCAATATCCTGATTGACTACGGTGGCAGCCTCGCGATGTATCACGATATTTGTGTCTAAAAGCGCCCTCACAGTTTATCACCCTTCGTTTTACCTGCCCATGCCATGCAATGATCTATGTCGTTTTTCAGATCTTTAAATCATTTCGAGTAATGGACATGCAAGATCAACATCATTCAAAGGATAAGAAATCGGCATATGGTATTTCGTAACCGAACTTTCATCCACCCTATTCAGACAACTGATCGCATCCTTTTACACGACAAAAGCTGTGCCGGAATCTCTGCGGCGGAAAAAAATGTCGGAATTACTCACAACGTGTTGTTTTACGGCGGGTTGTAGCCATGCCCGGACATAGCCCCCCTGCATAGCGACATTTATTTCCGAACACCCCTCTCTTTTCCCATGGATTCACGCCGCATCAGAAAATAATTTTATCACTTCTCCACCAGCAACTTAACAAAGTTGCATCCATCCAAAAAGGCGCGATGGCACACCTGTTGCAATAAGGGCATCAATTAATTCGGGAAACAAAAATGGCAGACGAAACAATCAATCTACTCGAAAAGCGCAAAAGCCAGGTCTACGAAGGCGGCGAGTTTGCGATGCAGGCGGAAAAGCAGAGTCTCGCCGGTTCGGTGAGCCAGCGCTCCTGCAGCTTCTGCGGTTCCCGCGTCGTGCTCTATCCGATCGCCGATGCGATCCACGTGGTGCACGGGCCGATCGGCTGCGCCTCCTACACCTGGGACATTCGCGGCGCGCTCTCCTCCGGCCCGGAACTGCACCGCCTCAGTTTTTCCACCGACATGATCGAGAAGGATGTGATCTATGGCGGGGAAACCAAACTCTACAAGGCATTGATCGAACTGATCGAGGAGTATGCACCAAAAGCAGCCTTCATCTACTCCACCTGCATCGTCGGCGTAATCGGCGACGACGTGGTGGCGATCTGCAAGAAGGTTGAAAAGGAAAAGGGCATCCCGGTCATTGCGGTCGATTCCGAAGGGTTCAAGGGATCGAAGAAGGAGGGCTATAAAGCCGCCTGTAACGCCCTCTTCAGCATTGTCGGAACGGACGATGTGAAGGAAAAGATTCCCCATTCGATCAACATTCTCGGCGACTTCAATCTGGCCGGCGAGCTCTGGATCATCAAGGACTATTATGAGCGCATGGGCGTCAAGGTGGTCTGCACCATTTCCGGTGACGGGCGCGTAGACGACATCCGCAAGGCGCATCGCGCACACCTCAATGTGGTCCAGTGCTCCGGCTCGGTCATGAACCTCGCGAAGATGCTTGAGCACGAATACGGCACCCCGAGCGCCCGCGCCTCCTACTTCGGTATCGAGGATATGTCGAAAGCACTCTACGACGTGGCCGACTTTTTTGACAGTGACGAAATGCGCGCGGCGGCGCAGCGCGTGATCAAGGAAGAAGTGGCAAAACTGATGCCTCTGCTGGCACCCTACCGGAAGGACCTGATGGGGAAAAAGGCCGCGGTATATACCGGCGGAGCCTTCAAGGTCTTTTCGCTGGTCCGCTCGCTGCGTACGCTCGGCATGAGCGTGGTGGTGGCCGGATCGCAGACCGGATCGGTGGATGACTATAAACTGCTCACCGAACTCTGCGATCCGGGCACCGTCATTCTGGACGACACCAACCCGCTCGAGCTGGCCAAGTATGTAAAGGAAAAGGATGTCGATCTCTTCATCGGCGGCGTCAAGGAACGCCCGATCGCCTACAAGCTGGGCGTAGGCTTCTGCGACCACAACCACGAGCGCAAAGAAGCGCTGGCCGGATTCATCGGCATGCTCAACTTTGCCAAGGAGGTTCACTCCTCCGTCATGAGCCCCGTCTGGCAGTTTGCGCCAAGGAGGGCGGGAAAATGCTGAAAAACCTTTACCTCACGCAAAACCGCGAAGCCGTGAAGGGCGGCTCAGAGCGTCCTGACGCTGCAGTGCTTCGCGCCATCGCGCCTTCGCGTGAAACATTTCTCTATACGGGAGGCCTCTCATGAGCTGCGAATGCGGAAACACCTGCGGCACCAAAAGCTGCAATGAAGTCGACAAAGCCAAATGCGGATGCGGTCCGGCGGCCGAAAAACCGCTGACCGGGAAGCATTTCACGGCCACCCGCAATGCCTGCAAACTTTGCGCCCCCCTCGGAGCCGCTCTGGCCTTTCGCGGCATCGAAGGCTGCCTTCCTTTCCTGCATGGCTCTCAGGGGTGCGCCACCTATATCCGTCGCTATCTGATCAGCCATTATCGCGAACCGATGGATATCGCCTCCTCCAGCTTCGGCGAAGAGAGCGTCGTTTTCGGCGGCCGCAAAAACCTCTTTGAAGGACTCAAGCATGTGATCGAGGGCTACAACCCGCAGGTGATCGGCATTGCCACCACCTGTCTGGCTGAAACCATCGGCGACGACGTGCACATGTATGTGAAGGAGTTTATCTCTGAAAACCGCAACAACATGGCCCTGCCCTACATTCTCCACGCGTCGACCCCGAGCTATTCCGGCAGTCATGCCGATGGCTATCAGTGGGCGGTTCGCGCCATTGTCGACCAGTTGGCCATTGACGGCCCGAACGAAAAGTTTATCGGCCTGCTGCCGGGTATGGTATCTCCCGCGGACCTGCGCCACCTGCGCGAAATCCTTACTGACTTTGAAATGCCCTTCTGCCTTGCGCCGGATTATTCCGACCCGCTGGACGGACCGGTCTGGGGCGACTATCATCGCATTCCCGCCGGCGGCACACCGGTGCGCGAGATCAGCAAGCTGGGCCGCGCCTCCGCCGTAATTGAGTTCGCATCAACCATTTCCGAAAAACAGTCGGCAGCGGCCCTGCTCGACAAGCGTTTTTCCACGGCGGTATTCCGCGTCGGCCTGCCGATCGGAATCCGGCAGTCGGACGCCTTCTTCAAGGTTCTCGAGCAGATTACCGGACACGAAACCCCGGAAAAACACACCGCTGAACGCGGACGGCTGATCGATGCCTACGTCGATGGTCACAAGTATACCTTCGGCAAAAAAGTGGTCATCTTCGGGGAAGAGGATTTTGTGGTCGGTCTCGCGGCCTTCTGCGCCGAAATCGGACTCAAGCCGGTCATGTGCGCCTCCGGCGGCAAAAGCGGAAAACTCCGCGACTGCGTCCTGGCCGCCGCGCCGGAGATCGATCCGGAAACCCCCATTTTAGAAAATGTCGACTTCGCGGAAATCGGCGAAGCCGTCAAGACGCTGAACCCCGAC
>JAFGVP010000122.1 GCA_016937945.1 Pontiellaceae bacterium
CGGCATCGTTAAGGCGTACACCACCCGCGTCGGCGAAGGCCCCTTCCCGACGGAGCTGCTCGACGACATGGGCGCACACATTGCCAAAGTCGGCCACGAGTTCGGCGCCACGACCGGCCGACCGCGCCGCTGCGGCTGGTTCGATGCCGTCATCGCCCGCTATTCCGCCATGGTCGGAGGCATTAATGAATGGGCCCTGATGAAGCTCGACGTCCTGGACGACGTGGAAACCATCAAGGTCTGCGTTGCTTATGAAGTGGACGGAGAACGCGTTGACAGCGTGCCGGCCAGCATTCGCAAGCTCGAACGCTGCAAGCCGGTGTATGAAGAGTTCAAGGGTTGGAACTGCCCGACTACCGAGTGCACCAGCTGGGACGAACTGCCGGAACAGGCCAGAAAGTATGTCGAATACCTTGAAGGGCTGACCGGCGTGAAGGTTTCCATCCTCTCCGTAGGACCCAAGCGTGCCAGCACGTTGCTGCTGAATCGCTAGAACCGTTTTAAGTGTCAAGTGACTGGGTGTTAAGTATTGGAACGGGCGGCAAAATCAGCTAGCCTGTTCCCTTAAAACCTGAAACCTGACACTTAAAACCCTTCTATGAGCATTGATCCTGACAAACTGGAAAAGATACCGCGCCACGTTGCCCTGATTATGGATGGCAACGGGCGCTGGGCGCAGGAGCGCGGACTTTCCCGATTGGAGGGACATAAAGAGGGCGCGCAATCCGTGCGCGCTGTTTTGCGGGCAGCCGCCAGAGCCGGCGTCGAATTTATCACGGTCTACGCTTTCAGCACCGAAAACTGGAAGCGTCCCCCGCAGGAGATCGACGGACTGATGAAACTGCTCATCGGATCGCTGAATGCCTACGAGCAGGAACTGCACGATAATAAAATCCGCCTGCGTGTCATGGGCCAGTTCGAACGACTTCCCCTTCCCGTGCGTCTGCGCCTGCAGAAAACCATTGATGCAACGGCGGACTATACCAACCACACCTTCATCATCGCGTTGAGTTATGGATCGCGCACCGAAATTGCCGATGCCGCAAAACAGATTGCGAAGAAGGTCAAGGCGGGTGAACTTAATCCGGCAAAAATTGATGAGCAAACCATTACGGATCACCTGTATCTGCCGGATGTTCCGGATCCCGAACTGATGATCCGCACAAGCGGAGAACTGCGTTTGAGCAACTTTCTGCTGTGGCAGCTCTCCTATTCCGAATTTTACATTACGGACACCTTCTGGCCCGATTTCCGGGAAGAACAGTTTTACGAAGCACTCGAAGCCTTTAATCACCGCGACCGGCGCTACGGCGGGGTTAAGAAAAAATAGCAGGAATCCCGATGGATAAAAAAAGAATCATCATAGGCCTGTCAATCGCCTCGGTATTGACCTTTCTGATGTGCGTTGTTCCTTCCGGGAACCTCGTCTGCCTGATGGCCCTGCTGGCGATCGGCGGCATGGCCACCTGGGAATTTTTCAACCTGCTGGTCAGCGGAGGGATGAAAGCCTCCCGCAAATGGGGAACCATCGCCGGACTTCTTTTTGTGGCCGCCACCTGGGTCTACATGCTGGAGAGCAAAGAAACGTCGTTTTTCTACCAGCATCTCCCGCCGGATACCGTACTTTGGACCGTCCTGCTCCTTGCCGTGGTGTCTGTCTTTTTCCGTATTCTGGCGTATCCCGACATGCGCAACGGGCTCGAAAACGCACTTGGAACTCTGCTGGGCGTAATGTATGTGCCGTTTCTATGGAGCTTTTTCATACGTGTGTTTCTCAGCGGAGATCCAACGGAACCGGCATGGTCCGGTTTTTATTTGCTGCTCTGCACCAAGATGGCCGACTCCGGCGGGTATTTTATCGGAACCCGCTTCGGAAAACATAAGCTTGCCCCGGTCATCTCCCCGAAAAAAAGCTGGGAAGGCCTCGTTGGCGGCATCATTTTCTGCGTAACGGTGAATATCCTGTGGCTGTTCATCTCCAAGGGACATCTCGGCAGTTTTGATTTTTCGTTTGGCGATGCCATCACTCTCGGGGTTCTGATTCCGATTGTCGGCACGGCAGGCGATCTGGTTGAATCCATGTTCAAGCGGGCGGTCGACATCAAGGACTCAAACACTATGGTTTACGGACTCGGCGGCATTCTTGACATGATTGACAGCATCCTGTTTACAGCGCCCCTGCTCTACATCTACATCAAGTTTGCCCTTGTCAATTAACCCAAACAACACTTTAAAAGCAATTATCAGAGGTACGGATCCATGCTTACAATCATTTATATCATCATCATGATGCTCCTCCTGTTCGGAGTAACCATATTCGTCCACGAATGGGGTCATTTTATCGTCGCCCGCAAACTCGGACTGGTTGCGGAAACCTTCTCGATCGGAATGGGTCCGGCGCTTTGGAAAAAGGAAATCAACGGCGTGGTCTATAAGATCGGCGCCTTTCCGATCGGCGGCTATGTCTCCCTGCCGCAGCTCGATCCCGAAGGCATGGAAAAGATGCAGGGCGATAACGAATCCGACCGCGCGGAGCTTCCGGAAGTTTCCCCCTGGAAAAAGATCGCTGTATCGGTGGCCGGTCCCCTCTGCAACGTGATTTTTGCCCTCTTTCTGGCGGGTATCGTGTACCTGCTTCCCGCCAAGGGGATCATCGATGAAAACGGCGTTTTCGTGGCAGACGTCGCGGCCGACAGCGCCGCCTATGCGTCCGGCCTGCGCGGTGGGGACCAGATCAAGGCCGTAAACGGCACCCCGGTCAAGAGCTGGTATGAGGCCAAGGTTGAATCCATGCTGAAGATGGGCGAAGAACAGACCGCTGAAATGACGGTGTTTAATGCGACCGATGGAGAACGCACGATCGTACTCAAGGTGAATGATCCGAAAACGCAAGAGCTTCTGATTGACGGAACCTCCACGGCGGTGCCCTGCGAGGTACTCGATATCGCCGAAGATTCACCGGCCGGACGCGCCGGACTCCTTCCGAGGGACGTCATCTATGCCATCGACGGCATCATGGTTACCGGGACCGAACAGTTTACAAAAATCGTACAGAGCCATCCCGGTGACTCCCTCACTCTGCGTCTGCTGCGCGGGAATGAACCGAAGGAACTGAATGTTGTTCCGGAAGACATTGACGGAACCATCCGCATCGGGATCGGCTTCCGTAGCGCATTTTCGTTGCCGTGGACGATGTCGGGCAATCCAATTGAGCAGGTTACCAGCGATGCCACCAGTATTTTCCGATTCCTGAAGGCGCTCACCACGCCCAGCGAAGCCAAGCAGGCGGCCGAGGGCGCCGGCGGTCCGGTGGCGATCCTGAAAATGCTTTATCAGGCGATCTATCTCGGCATGGTGATTGCCATCGGCCTGACCCGTTTCATCAACATTAATCTGGCCGTACTCAACCTGCTTCCGATTCCCGTGCTCGACGGCGGCCATATCTGCTTCTCGCTATGGGAAGGGATCACGCGACGTAAGGTTCCGGCCAAAGTGGTAACCTCGCTGGTTAATATCTTCGCCATCCTGCTGATCGGCCTGATGATCCTGCTTTCATGGCGCGATATCGGCGGACCGAAACTGATCAGCCGCTTTAAAAAGGCGCCTCAGGAGCAGGTTCAGCCGGATGCGGGAAACGCCGAGATTGAGGCCACTCCTTCTGTGCCGGCAGAATAAAGAAACGCTTGCCATGGCCCGACGCGCATACAGACATCCGGCCGCTTTCGGAATGAAGCAGCTTGGAACCGTCGTATTTGCGGGCTTCATGCTTGTGGTGGCGTATGTGATCCTGACACCGCCCAGCGACAATCTCGATATCGTTCCCTCCCCCGACGGCACCATGGAAGCCCGACTGAGGGAGTATCGTTACTATGCGAACCAGCCTTCCTATAGAATCCACTATCGGGAGGCTGGAAAACCGCTTTGGCACCCCCTTCTCAACCTTCCTGCATACACCAATGTTCCGATGGAACAGGCGGAGCCCGCCGTGGTCTGGTCTGCCGAATCCGACCGGCTCGATTTCCTGATGAACGGCACCTCCATCTGGCACCATGTGTTTTCTTCCGTAAAATAATCCGTCCGGCATTGCGTTATACGGCGGTAACGGGGAAACAACTGAAGGAGGTAATTCCATGAAATCACAAACCAAGGCTCTGATGATTCTAGCCGCAACAGCAACCCTGACCATGGGAGCACGAGCGGATGAACAGGAACAGACCGGACAACCGGCCGAAAAACCGATGGAGTTCAAATGTCCGACCTGTGGCAGCCCCTGCATTAACAAGGCGGAACTGATTCGCTACCAACGGATCAATATGAGCAACAATCCCCGCCAGCGTCCTGAAAATGCACAGCCTCCTGCATTGCGTCAGCGCGTTGCCGCCCAGGCACAACGTCAGGAAATTCCTGCTCAGGCACGTATTCCTGATCAGGTTCGACAGGCGATGAAAGAGCGGGCGATGAAATTTGATATCGATGGCGATGGCGAACTGTCCCAGCCCGAACGTGCCGCCATGCGGCAGCAGATCCAGGCACGGGCCATGCGCGAAGGTGCACCGACTCGGAATACATTGGAAGAGCGGGCACCGGCCGATGCCCCAATCAGGCAGGCAATCAAAGAGCGGGCGATGAAATTTGATATAGATGGCGATGGCGAACTGTCCCAGCCCGAACGTGCCGCCATGCGTGCCTACCGTTCGGCTCTGCGTGAAGCCAGAGCCGATGCACCGGAATCCCGCCCAGCCGCCCAGCCTGAAGTTACGGAATAATAACGATCTCCTCTACATGGTTGAAAGGGCGGCTCCGGCCGCCCTTCTTCGTTAATCAAGGAAATAGTTATAGTCGCGCGCCTCTTTGCTTTCGATGACTTCCATCGCATCCTCCGGACTGATAGCCGCCATAAGCCGGGTACGAATCGCCTCTTCACGAACCATGGACGATAGACTGGCCAGTACCTTCAGATGGAGATCCCTCTTATCATCCGGCGTAACGATCAGCACAATCAGCCGGACCGGTTCGCCGTCCGGCGAATCAAAATCGACCCCGTTCCGAAGAATACCCATAACGCCCTGAATGGCCGGTCCTTTCTCAATTCGGCCATGCGGCAACGCAATTGCCTTCCCCATGGCGGTGGACATCTCGCTTTCACGACTGACCACCGACTGATACAGCTCTTCCTGACTGATATGTTCCACCCGATGAGTCCGCATCAGAAAAGCCACAAGCTGACGAATAGCATCCCACTTATCCAACGCCTTGAGATCCACCATGATGAATTCTTCGGCCAGAAATTCCACCAGACGCTGACGGTCCCGATTCGCTTCACCGGAACGGGCCAGCGCCGCCTTGGTACAGAACGGTCCGACAATTTCTGCAAACGTGACGCCGGCCAGCACAATGGCGCTGACGGTATGGCGGACATGCTCGTCAATTCCCATATCGTTGCTTAGCAGGATCACTAGACCGATGGCGATGCCGGACTGCGGATAGAGCGCAAAGGCCATGTTCTGCCAGATGCGCGGAGAGCATTTCCCAACCAGCCCGCCGATAGCCGCTCCGAGACTCTTTCCAATCAATCGGGCGCCGATATAAACCAGCGCAAGCAGCCCTACGGCCAACATCGCATCGAGATGAAGCGAAACTCCGGCCAACGTGAAAAAGCACACATAAAGAATCGGCTCAAGCGGAACCAGCGTGGTCAACTGACGTTCCGCGATTTCAGAACTATTACCAAGGTAGACCCCGAAAAAGAGATTTACCAGCAGCGGGCTCAGCTGCAGATAAGCCGCCAGCCCGTCCAGCAGCATGATGGCCAGCAGGATCGTCGTGAAATCGTGAAATTTCGGTTTGCTCACGGCCAGCTTTGAAATCCATCCGGCGCAGATGCCCAGAACAAGGGCACCGATCAGATGATAAGCGGACAGAATCAGAGCATCATCCACTTTCCCGGTTGTATCACCCTGTCCATAAGCCGAAACGAAGGTGCGCATCATTACAAACAGCAGGATGGCCAGAATATTATTCAGCGCCACGGCGGAGATCAGGGTTTTGACAAACGGCCCCTTCGCCCGCATTTCCCGGATCAGGGCAATGGTGGTGGCCGGCGCCGTAGAGGCGGAAATGGCACCGAGCAGGCAGGTGGTCGCCCAGTCCATACCGGCCAGCCGCGCGATCCCGATAACCGCCAGCACCGAGCAGCCGACCTCAAACAGGGAGATCGAGATAATCCGGCGCAGCGAATTATGGATCCGGCGATACGAGAGGTGCCCGCCGATACTTACCGCCACCATACTCATGGCAAACGTTGAAAGCGGCTGCAGATCCTGCAGGTGATCATTGATCGGCGGGATCAGGCGCGCAACAATCACGCCGCCCAGAATATTGCCGGTCACATGCGGCAGCCGGACCAGCTTGGCGAGCCATCCGCCGAAAAAACCGACCGATACCAGAATACCGACGACCAGAAAGGGGCTCAGATGCTGCGAATCAAGTATGCTCTGAACGATCTGCTTTAGTGAGTCCACATATTCTCCAAGAATAACGCCTGCGCCGCCGGATTTTGAGGCAGTGTGGCAAAGTCATGCGTCCTTGGCAAGAAGTCAGGACACGATCTAAATAACCGCATTAATAATCGGGGGTTTCCGGCGAAACGTCATACTCACTTCTCGTGAGAGCCTGTACCGCAAAAATCCAGACCGATACAACACCCCATCCCAGCCCGAACAAAACGCCGGCATCAACAATGCCTCGCCACGGCTGATCAAGATGACGAACCATTACGATCAGCGAAATCACCATCGTGGTAATGGCATAGCTCACAATTTTGCGCTTACGTGTCGCATGAAAAAATCCCATGCAGAAAAACGGGGCAAAAAGCACCCGGATGAACGTGGGATGACCGCGCAGATACCGGGCCCGCGCCGCCGCCCGCGGTGAAAACCGCAGATGAAATCCCTTATAACCTTCGGCATATCCCATGAAAACCAGACAGACCGCCAGTCCGACCCAGTGATACCATTGAAGTCCGTTATCGGCCATATGGAGGGCGAATGGATAAAGCCGATAAAGTGCACTGAGAAAAAGAAGCGTAATTCCTGCAATACCCCAGACGGCACCAAGCCGTCCCATAACCGTAACCGATTCCTGCTTACCAATGCTCATAACGAACCAGCTCCTCTAATGACTTACGACTCTTTTCTCGCCCCTCTTCCGCCGGATAACCCAGCGGCAGGAGCAACAGCGGCTCCACGCCTTCCGGAAGTTGCATCGCCGCAGCGACCATGTCCGGATCAAACGCGGCAATCCAGCAGGTGCCCAATCCAAGATCGGTGGCCGCCAGCGCCATGTGATCGACCGCGATCGCCGCATCCACCTCGCAATAATTCCTGTCGTCATGCCGCTGCCGGACCCAGGCTTCTCCCGGGTCAATACAGATAACGATTACCACCGGTGCTTCCCGCAGAAACGGCGCGGGATACGCTGCGGCCAGCGCATCAAGCTGCTCCGGCGCACGAACCACAATAAACTGAAACGGCTGCAGGTTTTTGGCGGTCGGCGCCAGACTGCCGGCCAGCAGAACCTGCGTCAGCAGGTCTTCCGAAACAGGCTCCGGTTTATATTTACGGATGCTGCACCGCGATCGGGCCAGTTCGATAAAATTCATTCGCGTCCTCCAACAGGTTGAAAACTCCGGAATATAGCACGCCCAGCTGAAGATTGAAGCTTCAAGACAATTCGGCACGGAAATTGCTTTAAATTACTCAACATCTCCTCCTCACCAGGCGGTGAGTTGATCACGAATCAGCTCACTGCCTGTATTTTTTTGCACCCATTGCAGAAGGTCGGCGGCCCGTGGATCGGAATGCTTCTTCAGCAGTATGACGGCGTTCTTTCTCAACTGAGTCACGCCTGCATAGGCCACCGCGTTTCCCTTGATGATCCGGCGCAGCTCGCCGGCAGACGTTTTAAGCAGCCATTCCAGATCAATCGGAATCCGTGTATCAACCTTATCGCGGGGCGGACAGACCACGGAACAGTCATCGCAGCCGAACAACCAGTCGCCGATCATGGCGCCCGCCTCGCAATTGAGAACCGATCTTTTCTCAATGGTGAGATAACTGATGCATTTTCCGGCATCGATCGGCCGACCGAATTGAATGGCTCCAGTTGGACAGTTTTTAATACACGCCCGGCAATCCTCGCAGGAAAATACCGGCGTGGGTTTATGAAGTACTTCGGGCAGCTCCTCGTCGATAAACAGGCATCCGATAAATACCCGCACATTGGTCCGATCCGGCACACGCAGCAGATCATTTCCGCCCCGTACGCCCAACCCCGCAACGGAGGCAAAGACCCGCTCGTAGACGGCCTTGGTATCGACAGCGGCCTCGGCGCGTACTGAATCGCCCAGCCGGGACTGCAACGCAGCCAGCAGCGCCTGCCCACGGGAGTGATAATCGGTCTCCCGGGCATATGCGGAAATATATCCCAGCAGGGCGTCCGGCGCCGGCACAGGAAATGGATGCGTGGCTGACGGATCGCCCCACCGGTTGGTAAAGGCCAGGACGATGACCGAGCGGGCAAAGGGAAAGGTCTGCCATGGAACGGCCTTTTCGGCATACATGCGCTCCAGATAATCCATCTCACCATGCTGTCCGGCGGCCAGCCAGTCGCGGACCAGCGCATTATTCTCTTCGACCGCCCGAATGAGCGCCGGATTATCCATCCGGATACATGCCGCCGAATGCGCCCCGATCTCGCTCGCCGTCTCGTGCAGCCAGTGCCGGAATTCCTCTGTCGATTTCAAACCCATGAACCGAGACTTTATAAACCGGCGCCGGCATTGCAAAGCCAATAGAAACAATCACGATTCCTCCGACCGCCCCAACAACTCCTTGACAAACTTCCCTCGCAGGGATTAACAACCAACAAAAACAATTTTATTCAGACAAAGAGACCTCCATCCTCAAAAAAGGTTGCCGGATGATTAAATCAAACCTGACGAGAATCCTTGCCGCCCTGACCGTGGCCGCCCTGACCGCCGCGTCCACTTCAAGCGCCGCGCCTCCCGGTCGCTGGGACTATCAGGAAATGCCGCAGGAACAGATTGATTTTTTCGACCGCAACATTCCCCCGATTGTCGAGACCTATAAGGAAAAGGGGAGCGCGGCCGCCATCGAAGAGCTGGACACCGTCTGGGAACGTGCAAAGACGGAACTCGGCGGCACGCACTACCTGTATCGCGCCATCTGGTTCGAGGCCCAGGCCTATAGCGGAAAGCAGGATCAGGACTGGGGGCTGGTCCTGTACGAATTTCTGTATGAAAAAAACATAACCAAAAACCTGACGAGGCAGAACTCCCCCCGCCTCTATCCGTCCGAATACATCCTGTGTGGAAACATCATAGAATGCTGCAAAAGTGAAGGCAAAGCCGCCCTGATGCGCGATTACAGCCTGAGGGTGGAAAACAGTCTGCAGGATGATCTCGGATTTGATCTCTCCGGCGCATCCTATACCGACCGCGGCCCCGTCTTCTCTTTTCTCGATGAAGCACGAAACCGCGATTACCCCATCTTTCACCACGACCTGAAACCCGAAACCGCAGACAACCAAAAGCGCGACTTTTTCTACTATCCCACCATGTATGGCGTAAGCTTTGTGGCCGAAACCGCCCTGCAGTCGGGCGACTGGATCAAGGCGGCGGAACTGAGCGTCTGGTGTATCCGGTATGCCAACGAATATATCATTGATCAGGATCTGATGCGCGGCGAAGTCAACGTGGTCTGCTCCTATAAAACCCACAAGATCCTGTCCGACCTCGCATTGCTGCACGACTGTCCGACCGAAGCGGCAAGGTTTCTGAGAGAATACATCCGCCTCTCCGAAGACTATTACCAGACATCCGAGTGGGATCTGCTCCGGGCCAGACTTGATTTGGCGGTCGTACAACTCCAGACCGGAGAACTCCCGGCAAACGCACTGGAACTGGCGGAAGAGGCCTCCGAAAAAATGGCCGACAACTGGTATTACAGCCGCATGGAAAACATGCGCGGATACCTGAACAAGGCGCGGATCCACTACGCTCTCGGCCAGACTGAGACCGCGTGGACAATTATCGATGACCTGCTGAAAAAAACGGCGCAGGATATTAATCCGCAATACTGGCTCCAGATTCTCGATACCGCCATCGATCTTGCCCTCGCAGACGGCGCCGTCCGCCCGGAACTCGAAGAGTGGCTGATCCTCGCGCTCGAAAATGCGCGCCGGACCGGAAATAAGTTTGATGAGCTGCCGCTCTACGAAAAATATGCCCGCTTCCTCATGCTCAAAGGCCGCTATGTCGAAGCCGTTCAGATTCAGCAGGAGGCGGTTCGGCTGTCCCGCGCAATGAGCCTGCCCCTCCGGCTGAATAAAAACACAATGATTCTGGCCGATATCTACAACCAGCTCGAAAGCGCTACCACGGCCGATGCCGCACCTTCGAATGCCCTCGGCGCATCCTCGCCGAATATTGAGGAAACAATCCGGCCGATCTCCGCCTCAACAAACCCGACCGAAATCGAAACGGGAACAGGTGCCTTCTCTCTGATGACGATTGACATCCAGCCGGTTCGCAGCATCAGTGCCCCGCTCAAGGGCGAAGCGGCTTACGGACGTTTCTATCTACACAATCCCTCGTTCGCCGCTCAGACAGGCACCCTCGTCCTTAACGGCCCGATTGATCAGGTCAAATGGCAGAACGACCAATGGCTGACCATCAGCTCCAGCCCCGTGTTTGATTCCGTCGAACTCTCCCGTACCATCTCGCTGCCCGCCGGCGGATCCTGCATCATTGACATCACGGGGATCCCCTTGAAGGATGGTGAGGGATCCGAGATCCGCTGCCGATGGACAGGCGCCGGACAGTCCGTCGCCGCCGGATCATGGAGCTACCGCCAATCCGAAACCGAAAAACGGACCGCCATCATCGATGCGCACGAACTCCGCAATAACCCATACTACCTGATTCCGATTCACCATATGCTGCAGCGTACCGATGCCTCTATGGAGCAAACCGTCGACTTTACCGTGGTTGCCTCCTCCCCCCTGCGGATCGAAAGCTATGATGCCGCCTCCGGCCGACTGCTGGCTGTCGATGCCAACGGCGACGGCGATTTTCAGGATATCGGTGATCTGGTAGTCGGCGACGCCAACCGCAATAACTGGCCCGACCTGCAGTTTGAAAGCGGCTCCAAACTGACCTCGCTGGTCATGTATGTGCTGCCGCCGGCCGGCGGCTCCATCGACACCGCAACGGAGCTGACCATCAAAACCCGAACCGGTACAAATTGGCAGATCGACGCCATCGACACCATCAACCCGAATTGACAGATAGGGACCAGCCATTCCCAAATACCGTAAAAAACTCCATCATTGCACCGGTGACGGAAAACGGGTAGCACATACCGTCAAGATGAGTGACGGTCTGAAAATCCTTTTTGTTTTTGTGGATGGGCTTGGAATCGGCGGGAATGATCCGACGATTAATCCATTGGCGGAGGATCGTTTTCCCACCCTCAACCGACTGCTGCGCACGGCCACGCCGCTGGATGCGTGTCTCGGGGTTGAAGGCCTTCCCCAGAGTGCGACCGGCCAGGCCGCCCTGCTTACCGGAATCAATGCCCCAAAAGCCATGGGGCGCCACATTGAAGGATTTCCACCGCCGGCGCTGAAGGCACTGATTGAAGAGGACAACCTGTTCAAGCGGCTGACCGCCATGGGCAAGCGCTGCACGTTTGCCAATTCCTACCTGAATATTGAGCCGGAACAGATCCCACCGCGTCGCCGCTCGGTCACAACGGTGATGACGCTGTCGGCGCTTGGAAATGTGCGGGGCACGGCGGAACTGGAAGCCGGCCGCGCCGTTACCCACGACATTACCCGTTCAGGCATGACGGAGCGCGGCTATACCGGCCCGCATGTTTCGCCGGAAGAGGCCGCCGGACACCTGACTGAAACCGCCGAGGAAAATGACCTGACGCTCTTTGAACATTTTCTCACGGATCGCGCCGGACACCTTGCGGATCGCGCCCATTCCATCGCCTGCCTTGAAACGCTCGAGCGTTTTATCACCGAGGCCATCCGGTTTGCGGACCGCCCGAACCGGCTCTTTATCATGACGAGTGACCACGGCAATATTGAAGACCTGAAGGTTCGCACCCATACGATGAATCCGGTTCCGCTGGTGGTGCTGGGCCGGTATGCCGAGCAGTTCTCAGAACTGACCGATCTCTGCGATGTTACGCCGGCAATCATACGTCTTTATGGCTCTTGAATCCGAACGTGCCAGCCCCTATTCTCCGGCGCATGAATCAACACACTGAAAAACGCCCGGACTGGGATGAATACTTTATGGATATTGCGCATGTAGTGGCCCGCAGGGGTAACTGCAGCCGGCGCAAGGTGGCGGCGGTGATTGTGAGCGATCGCCGGGTTATTTCAACCGGCTATAACGGGACGCCGCGCGGAATTGCAAACTGCTGCGATGGCGGATGCCCGCGCTGCGCCAGCGATGCCCCTTCCGGCGAAAACCTTGGCGAATGCATCTGCGCCCATGCCGAGGAAAATGCCATTGTGCAGGCGGCGTATCATGGCATATCGGTTCGCGATAGTGCGCTATATTGCACGCTGAGCCCGTGCCTGATGTGTACCAAGATGATTATCAATGCCGGCATCCGCGAGGTCATTTACGAAACCGAATATCATTTTACCGAGCAGGCCCGCAGACTTTTTTCCGAAGCCGGCGTCCTCTGCCGCCAGATACAGAGGTAAGATGACCATGAACCTGAAAAAAGTTTTGCCGTTGCTGCTGGCGTGCGTTTTTCCGACCATGGCCCGGACCAACGATCTTTCTGATCAGTTTATTCCCGGCGAAAAGCTGGAATATAAGATCTACTGGATGGGCATCCCGATCGCGTGGGCCGAGACGACCACGGAAAAGGTCGAAGAAGAGGGTCGCGAACTGTTTCACATCACCATGACAGCCCAGACCTACGGAGCGTATAAGCACATCTTCGAGGTGGATGACAAAACGGAGGTGTTCATTGATGCGGCGACCGGACTGCCGGTCCGGCATGACTGGATCATCAACGAAGGCTCCATTCATAAAAGTCACCTTACCACGTTTAATCACGAATCCGGCGTCGCCATTTTTCAGGATCGGATCAGCATGGATATCCGGGAGGTTCCCATCGAGCCCGACACTCAGGAAATCTTCGGATTCATCTACAGCTGCCGTAATGCCGACATTGAAAAGCTGACGGAGGGCAAACAGCGCCTGCTGGTGACGGGAAAAATGTATGACCTCGGAATTAATATTACTGATCAGGACAAAATCAAGATTCCTGAACTGGGTAAGATTCCGTGCTATGAACTCGAGCCGAACGCCGATTTTGACGGCATTTTCCTGCGTAAGGGGAAAGTGTTTTTTTGGGTTTCAAAGGAAACACCCCGTGTGATTACATGCATCAAAACCCGCGTGGCCGTCGGGAAAATTTCTGCGGAACTGAAATCCGTAACGAGTCCGGCGCCGGGTTTCTGGAATGCTGAATCAGAATAATGGAGCATACATGAGCAAGATTGTTGGGGTAATACCGTCACGCTGGGGATCGACCCGTTTTCCGGGAAAAAGCCTGGCCATGATTTCAGGAAAACCGATGGTTCAGTGGGTCGTCGAACGCGTCCGGCAGGCCCGCATGCTGGATGCCGTTGTTGTGGCAACCGATGATCAGCGGATTGCCGACTGTGTAATCGGCATGGGCATTGACGGCGTCAGCGTGGCCATGACACGGCCGGATCACCCCTCCGGAACCGACCGGATTGCCGAAGCTGTCCAGGCGATGGATATCGACGCGGTGATCAATGTTCAAGGGGATGAACCGTTGATTGATCCGGCGCTTATCGATGAGCTGGCCGGCGTGATTTCGTCGGGCGAATGGGACATGGCGACCGCCGCGACCCCGATTCATGATGAAACCCAGATCATCGATCCGTCCGTGGTAAAGGCGCTGTTTAACCGCAGTGGGCAGGCTCTCTATTTTTCCCGATCCACGATACCGCATATCCGCGAGCCGGAAGGAGTATCCAAGGCCGGCGTTTACTGGCGACATATCGGAATCTATGCCTACCGGCGCGACTACCTTCTCAAGCTGGTAGCTGAGCCGCCGTGTGCACTGGAAAACCTCGAAAAACTGGAACAGCTCCGCGCCCTCGATATGGGCTGTCGCATGAAGGTCATCAAGACTGAGGATTTCGGCATCGGTGTAGACACCCCTTCCGACATCGCCAAAGCAGAAGCGCTGCTCGCACAACTGAACTGAATCCACTGATTTCACAGATTAGAGAGATTCCCAATCGGTGAAATCCGTGTAATCTGTGGGCTCAAACTCAAAGGAAGAATCCAATGACGAAAACCATCAATGTTAAAGGTGTAAAATTCGGAGGCAAGAATCCGTTGGCCCTGATTGCGGGTCCGTGCGTGATTGAAAGCCGTGACGGCTGCATGGAAATTGCCGATAAAATGGTAAAACTGGCAAAGAAGCAGAGCATTCCGTATGTTTTCAAAGCCTCCTACGACAAAGCCAACCGCACCTCGATAAACTCCTATCGCGGTCCCGGCATCTCCAAGGGTTTGGAAATTCTGGCCGAAATCAGGGAAAAATATAACGTCCCGGTTCTGACCGACGTTCATAGCGTCGAAGAAATTCATATTGCCTCCAAGGTGGTCGATATCATCCAGCTTCCGGCATTCCTGATCCGCCAGACCGACCTCGTGGTGGCAGCCGGCGAAAGCGGCGCCGTCGTTAATGTCAAGAAGGCCCAATTTGCGGCGCCGTGGGATATGAAAAACGTCGTTAAAAAGATCGAGGAGACCGGGAACAACAAGATCCTGCTTACCGAACGCGGCGCATCCTTTGGATACAACACGCTCGTTGCCGATATGCGCAGCCTGATTATTATGCGGGAAATGGGCTATCCGGTCATTTTTGATGCCACCCATTCCGTGCAGTCTCCCGGCGGACAGGGCGACTCCTCCGGCGGCGACGGCCGCTTTGCCCCCTATCTTGCCAAAGCGGCCGCAGCGGTCGGTGTTGACGGCATGTTCATCGAAACACACCCCGATCCGGCAAACGCGCTTTCGGACGGTCCCAACATGATTCCGCTCAAGGAAATGGGTCCGCTTTGGAAGAAGCTTGATGCCATTGACCAGATTAAATAAGGAAGACCCATGACAGACGAAACAAAACTCAACGGCCTCACCCTGCTGAAAAAGGGAGAAACGCGCTATCCGACGTCTCCGGACGAAGCCAAACTCGAAACCTTTGAAAATGCCAACCAGCAGCGCAACTACTGGATTCAGTTCAAGACATCGGAATTCACGTCGCTCTGCCCGATCACCGGCCAACCGGACTTCGCCACAATTACGATCGACTACATTCCCGGCAAACTGTGTGTGGAAAGCAAGTCGCTCAAGCTCTACCTCTTCTCGTTCCGCCAGACCGGTACGTTCTATGAAGAAATCGTGAACCGCATTTATACCGACCTGTTCGAGCAGCTTGCTCCCAAACGGCTCGTGGTTAACGGCGACTTCACGGCCCGAGGCGGCATCTTCTCATCGGTCAAGATTGATTCGGAAGAGGCCTAGCAAAATCTTCCGTAACAGGGCTATCCGCTGGCAAAGCGGATAGCCAGACAGAAAGAAACTAGGCAACCGCCGTAAAGGCATCCCGCATCAAATCGCCGGCCATCGCCGCAACCGAAGCATCTGCGGCCGACGGATCATCCACGCCGAGCGCGGCACCGCTGATCATGTGCGCCTTACGCAGGTTTTCAGCGGAATCAGCCTCTTTACCGACATCAACGGCGACCTGTCCACCAATTGCATACATTTTACCGTCCGGCCCCATCTGATAGGTATACGTCGGGGCACCGCGCACATATTCGCCGGCGGCGGCAACATGCGATTGCTCATGAGCCCGCACTTCACGATCGCGGGCCTGAAGCCGATCAATCAGATCCTTGTCCGCCTCATCCAGCTCATTTGAATTCATCGCAGCCTGCTGCCGCTCCTCCGAAACAGCGTCTCCGTCGGTTTTGCTTTCAGACATTGCAGCAATCAGACTATCGCGGGTATAGATGCCGCTATCCTCAGATCCGGAATACGGAGTATATCGATCTGTCGCCTGCCGCCTCTCTTCCTGAGATGCGGCCTCCGGCGAATCGGACCCTCGGCGGCTCCCCGGCAGTGATTCAGCACGGTAAGCCGCGCTGATCTCTCCGGCAATCTGGTAATCGGAACTGATCATGCTCTAGTTGTTGATCGGCTGATCGGAGCAGAAACTTAAGGGGAAAATGAGATGATCTGAAATGCACCCGCTACTCGCCCGCATAAATGCATACGTTCGAAGGGTTTTCCTTCACAACGACCTGGCACAACTGCGGGAGCGACGGCTTTACGTGATTCCAGAACCAGAGGGCGATAAACTCGGCGGTCGGATTTTCCAGACCCTCAATTTCATTGAGAACCTTGTGGTCCAGCTGATCGACAAGCGGATCGACCACCCGGCGCATATCGTTGAAATCAACTACCCAGCCGAGCTTTGGATCCAGCTCATCTTCCACGTGGATCTCAATATAATAGGTGTGCCCATGCATATTCGCACATTTATGCGTCGGCGGCACATTCGGCAGCCAGTGTGCGGAATCAAACTTGAACTCCTTGTAAATTCTCATCTTCGGCACGGATCAACCCTCCATATACGGTCGCGGATCCCGGCAGCCAGCATCGGCAAATCCCTTTTTCCGGAGCAGGCAGGAATCGCAGTGGCCACAGGCCCGCCCGTCGGATGCCGGATCATAACAGCTCGTCGTTTTAGCGTAATCCACGCCTAAGTCCAACCCCAGTTGAATGATTTCGCCCTTTGTCAGATTAATCAGCGGCGTATGAATCTTCAGCGACTGCCCCTTAACGCCGGCCACCGTTGCAAGATTGGCCATTTTTTCGTAGGCCGCAATGAATTCGGGCCGGCAATCGGGATACCCGCTGTAATCGAGCGCATTCACTCCGATGAAGATATCATTGGCACCAAGCACTTCCGCCCACGCCAGCGCATAAGAGAGAAACACCGTGTTCCGGGCCGGCACGTAAGTTACAGGAATTTCGTCCGTAAGCTCCTCGACGCCGTCATGTTTGGGCACATCGATATCCGCCGTCAGCGCCGAACCGCCAAATGCCCTCAGATCAATCTCCACCACCCGGAACTCTTCGGCCGATGCCTGCGCCTGCTGCTCAGCACATTCGAGCTCAATGGCATGGCGCTGGCCATAGCGAAATGACATGGCATAGACATCAAATCCTTCGTTGCGCGCAATCGCCATGGCGGTCGCGGAGTCGAGCCCGCCGCTGAGAAGAACCACTGCTTTTTTTCGGCCGGCCATTACAGCATCTCCATCATTTTATGCGTTTGCGGAATAACCCGGACATTTGGAAGAACGCCGGCCACCTTATCCTGCCAGCGCAACAGCTGCTCACCGGTCGGTACCGCATCGGTCTTTTCGGCCTTTGTCATGGGCTGAATCACGACCAGCGTATTCTCACCACCGGCTTTCCTGATGCCCTTGGCCACCTCCATCAGCTCCCCTTCATGGGTTTCTGCAGAGAGCACCAATTTAACGAACACCTCAACATCAAAATCGCGACAGGTTTTCAGAAACTGCCAGTGTGCCGGAAACGTCGCCGGCTCCTTGGTGACGCTCGCAAGCTTGACGTCCATGGCCACCACATCAACCCACTCGATAATGGATTTAAGCTGCTGCGGCAGGTCGCCGGCGGTTTCGAGATAGATGCTGTATTCCTCGCCGCACAACCGGGGAAGCAGCTCCCGGAGATAATGGGCCTGCAGCAGCGGGGCCCCGCCGGTCAGGGAAATCCGTCGATTGTTCTTTTTGCGGTCAACCTGCTTAATGAGCTCAACCAACTGATCGACCGTCAATGGATTCGGGACCTGCTCGAAATTACCGGAACCGGGCTCCATCTCAATCAGCACGGTCTCGGTCCGGTCCGTATTGGTATCGCAGAAAATACAGTCGCGGTGACACCCGCAGAAACGGACAAAAAGATGGCGTTCGCCCACATAGGGGCCTTCACCCTGAACAGAACTGAATATCTCGGAAAGGTATGTCTTCATCGCTCAGACAAAGTACCCGACAAGTTCCGGAAACGAAGCAAAATATACGTTGGGTTTATACCCGCGTTCCTCACCAAATCCGTACGTTACATAGGCACTTCGCACACCCGCGTTTTCTGCGACCGCCAGATCGGTGTAATGATCGCCGACCATCCAGGTTTGCGTCGCATCCATTCCCGCGAGCTCCATGCAGTGAACGATTCCATCCGGCTCCGGTTTTAACCGGGCGGTATCGCCACCGCCGATGATCACGGTGAAACATTCGGCCAGCCCGAAATGCCGGAGAATTTCCCTGCTGGGATCACCGGGTTTATTGGTCAGCACTGCGATCCGGTGTCCAGCGTCTGCAAGGCGCCGGACCCCTTCGACCACGCCGTCATAGAGCGTCGTATGATCCGTCAGGTTGGCATAATAGTAGGCCTTGTTCACCTCGACCGCTTCGTCCACGTCAACATCCGCGCCCTGCAGGCAGCCTTCAACCAGGCGACGAACCCCGTTGCCGATATAGCGCACAATCGTCTCCAGCGGCAGGGGTTCGAGTTCATAATGAACCCGCATATGGTTGATGCCGGCCGCCAGATCCTTCCGGGAATCAATCAGGGTCCCGTCCAGGTCAAAAATAATCAATTGAGGTTTCATTCACATTCCTTGGAAGATTGGATCAGCCCGGCCCACGTACAAAGCGGCACATCCGAAGGGAAATCAACGTGCTGGCCGTTATCAACGGCAACCACCGCCGTTCCGGCAGCACGCGCCGCCTGAATTCCGATCAGCTGATCTTCAAAAACCAGCGATTTCAGCGGATCAACTCCGAGTTTCTGAACCGTGCGCTCCACGATTTCCGGATGCGGCTTGCGATGCACCACTTCGTCCGCGGTCGTAACGGCATCAAAAAAATGCAGCAGATCAGCCGCTTTAAGCGCAGGCATAACAAAACTGCGGGGTGAATTCGTTGCCAGCGCCATCGGACGTTTTCCCTTCCACCACGTCAGGAACTCCCGGACGCCCTCGAATGGACGGGCCTCAAAAATTTCCTGCACGCGCGCGCGCTTCCGCTTGAGCACCTTATCCGGCTCAAGGGCCAGTCCATGCCGATCGTTCAGCTCCTCAGCCAGCCAGGTGGTATGCTTCCCGAAAAATTCCTGCCACTCATCCGGCACCAGCCGATAGCCGCTCTGCTCCAGAACAGCGTCGGCAAAGGCCTGCGCATGGTAGCGTTCAGAATCGATCAGCGTACCGTCGAGATCGAAGATCAATGCCTCATAAGCCCAAAGTTTCATAACCACCCCTTCAGCGAGAAACTTTGTGCCGCCCAGCCTGCCGGCTAAACAGCATTACACAGGGTAAGGATAACCGCCTTCTGGGCATGCAGCCGGTTTTCCGCCTCGTCGAACACAATCGACTGCGGCCCGTCAATCACCTCCGCGGTCTGCTCACACCCGCGAATCGCCGGCAGGCAGTTCATGAAAATGGCATCAGGTTTGGCATGAGCCATCAGCTCGCTGTTCACCTGATAGGGCATGAACTTGGCAATACGGGCTTCTTCCTGATCCTTCGGAATATGATAGCTCATCCAGGAGTCGGTGTAGACCACGTCAGCATCCTTGATGGCGGCCACCGGATCGTCTGTAACAAATACAGAACCGCCGGACTCCGCCGCAAATTTTTCGCAATCGGCCACGACATCCGCACGCGGCGAATAGTCCTCACCGGCCGGCGAACCGACGCTCACATGCATGCCCATCTTGGTTCCGCCGAACATCAGCGAATGCGTGACATTGTTGAACCCGTCGCCCAGATAGGCCAGCTTGAGCCCCGCCAGCTTACCCTTCTTTTCTTCGACGGCCTGCAGGTCGGCCAGAATCTGACAGGGATGGCTGTCGTCGGTCAGCGCATTGATGACCGGTACCGTGGCATACCTGGCCATTTCCAGCAAATCGGTGTGCTTGAACAGACGCGCCATGATGACGTCTACGAAACGCGAGGCGGTTTGCACGGAATCGCTGATACTCTCCTTGCCGCTGCCCATGGGCGAGTTTCCGGTGTGGTAATAGATGGCGTGCCCGCCCATCTGACTCATGCCGGTTTCAAAAGAGAGGCGCGTCCGGAGGCTAGGCTTTTCAAAAATCATCAGCAGGGTTTTGCGGTGCATCGCATTTTCATACTTTGCCGGATTGGCCTTCACGTCCCGGGCCAGATCCAGAACCTGCCGGATTTTTTCCGGACTCCATTCATTAAGTGATATTAAATGTTCCATAGTTTTCCTCGCACTGCGTCTTTCAAGTTTAAAACATCAAGCCACGGGCTTGTAGTCGTCATAATATTGATTCACCTCGTCCTCCCGACCGAAGGTCGAAAGAATCAGGGCCGCACGAATCCACATTCCGTTCCGCATCTGCCGCCAGTAAACAGCACGCGGCTCGTTATCGATTTCCGTGCTGATCTCTTTTCTTCTCGGCAACGGATGCATGATCACCGCCGTATCCTTGATAATATCCATGTGTTCGGCACCGATGCGGAAATCGGAGGAATCCGTCGTACGCGCTTCGCCCTCGACATCCCACTCATCCTGAATGCGTGTCATATAGATGGCATCGGCAATCGGCATGACCGATGCAAAGTCCTGAGAAACCACATATTTCGTTCCCGCCTGATCCAGCAGATCCAGGATATCCTGTCCAATCTGGAGCGAGTCCGGCGCAACGAAGTATAACGTGACGTCCTTATACAGGGTCAGCATCCACGCCAGTGAACGCACCGTCCGGCCGCGCAGCAGGTCGCCGACAAAGATGATGTGTTTCCCGTCAATGCCCCCGGTTTTTTCAAAACTGCGGGCCAGCGTATACACATCCAGCAGCGCCTGCGTCGGATGCTGATCCGCGCCGGAGCCGGCATTCAGCACCGGAATTTCACGCTTGGTATGCGCCATCATCCAGGCCACGCGCTCCGCAAAGCCGCCCGCAGGGTGGCGCATGATAATCATGTCCGCATAGGAGCTGAAGGTCCGCAGGGTATCTTCGGCCGACTCCCCTTTCACCTCGCTCGATGTGGCGGTATCGCGCACATCCATCGTATCCAGTCCAAGAATCTGGCAGGCCGCATTGAACGAAAGGTAGGTTCGGGAGGAAGGCTGCGCAAAATAGAGCATCGCCCGCTTATCCGACAGCAGGGTCTTGAGAAAGTTCGCTCCCTCGCGCCGCTTATTGATCCGCTTGATCCGGGTTGCCAGCGTGCACAGCGCTTCCAGCTGCCCACGGCTGAACTGCTGCGCAATCAGCGTATGCCCGTCCGCCCGGAAATAATCGCCTTTTTCTTTCAGCGACAGGGCATTGAACGCCTTCCACGAAATATCACTCAGCTCTTTTTGGTCCGACATAGTCTCCGCTTCCTTTTCAAAGTGTGGGGCGAATAATACTGACCGCACAGTTAAAGTCCAGCACCCACGTTTAAATCCATTGAACAACCGTTTTCCATGAGGTTGCCAAGCCCCGGCAGGTGTCCTACATTTCAGGCATGCTAAATGAACATACAGCGGACGCTACCCTCCGAATAAGCGGAGAGGTGCTTAACGGCGTTACGAGCGGAACGGCGAGCATCACCGACGCCCCCATCAGTGCACAGGCATTGCTGTGTACGGACATCTTCCGGGAAAACGGAACCAATGTACTATGGACGGCCGCCGATGTCCGGGAAATGGGCCGGTTGCACGAATCGATCCGGACGATTTTTAACGCCGACGCGATGCCCTCGCCCGCACTGCTGCTCTTCCAACCCATGGAGCGCGATCCGGCGGTATTCGGTGAGCACCTGAAACTGGTCCGGCACCTGTCCGAGAAAAAACCGTTCATCATTATCACCTGCCCCCAGGCCATGGAGCAGGAAGTTCCTGTATCCGCAAAATCGGAGCAGGCCGTACGCACACTGACATGCGGCGACGTGATCCACCTGCACAACCTGACGGAATGGATGTCGGAAGCCGGTTATGAATTCGGCGTGGAGGTTTATTCGCAGGGTGAAGCGGCCCAGCGCGGCGGCATTCTCGATTGCTGGCCGCCCGGATCGCCCCGCCCGGTGCGCATTGAATTTTTCGGCGACGAGATCGATTCCATCCGTTTTTTCGATGACCAGACTCAGTGCTCGATTGAAAAGATTGATTCCGTCCAACTGCCGTCACTCGACTTTGGATTTGCCGGCGAAGACACCTGCAGTATCCTTGAACTGCTCCCCGAAAATACGCTTGTTATAAACCCCGTTAACTCAACCGGCACTTTAAAAACCCAGTTCAGTTTCTACGAAACCCTGCTCCCCGCTCCATCCTTCAAAATATCGCCTCAGGCAGCGGAAGAGGCGCGCCGAACCTTTGTAAAACAGCGCTGTGCCGACACGATCGAACAGTGGGCGGTTCACTTTTTCTTCGAAACCAAAGGAACGCTTAACCGGTTTCGGGAGCTCTATGCCGAAATCGACGGATTCGAATCGCTCCGGCTCCATCATGGCGTTCTGCATGAAAGCGCCATCGACCACACCCGCCGCATCCTGATTATCACGGAAAGCGACTTTTACGCCTATCACACCAACCGCAGCGCCCACGCCCGAACCGCGCGGCGTTTCCGCAAGCAGGAACGCGTTTCCGAGGCGGCCGACATTCAGCCCGGCGATTTTGTGGTGCACGTGGAACACGGGGTTGGGAAATATCTAGGCATCGTCGAAACCTCCTTCAGCGGAAAAAGCATGGAGGTACTGGCCATTGAATATGCCAAAGGCGAAAAAGTGTATCTCCCGGTCACCCAGGCACATCTGCTCACCCGCTATAAAGGCATGGGAAAACAGGCCCCGAAACCCCACACGCTCGGCGGCCGCAAATGGCGAAACGATCGCGCAAGCGCCGAAGAAGCGGTTCAGGATCTCGCGGCCAAACTGCTGCAGACCCAGGCCGAACGAGAAGCCAAACGCGGATATCAGTTTTCAAAGGATACCGCCATGCAGGCGGAATTCGAGGCGGCATTTCCCTACACCGAAACCGCCGACCAGCTCTCGGCCTCGGATGAACTGAAAAAGGACATGGAAAAGCTTCGGCCCATGGACCGGCTGCTTTGCGGCGATGTCGGATTCGGCAAGACCGAAGTCGCAATGCGCGCCGCATTCAAGGCCGTCATGGACGGCATGCAGGTGGCCGTACTCGTGCCGACAACCGTGCTGGCTCAGCAGCATTACGACTCGTTCTCCGAACGCATGGCGGCATTTCCCGTGCGCGTCGATATGGTCAGCCGCTTCCGGACCCGGGGCCAGCAGAACCAGACCCTGTTCAACACGGCCGCCGGCGAGGTCGATATCCTGATCGGCACACACCGATTGCTCTCCAAAGACGTTGAGTTCAAACATCTCGGGCTCGTCATCATCGACGAAGAACAGCGCTTCGGCGTCGAAGCCAAGGAGCACCTGAAGGAACTGCGTAAGCAGGTGGATGTAATCACTATGTCCGCCACGCCGATTCCCCGCACGCTCTACATGAGCCTCACCGGCGTCCGCGACCTGAGCACCATCAAGACCGCGCCGCAGGAACGCCAGCCGGTCGACACCAACGTGATTCCGTACGACGAGGAAATCATTCGCGAGGCCATCCTGATGGAGCTGCATCGCGGCGGGCAGGTTTTCTATCTGCACAACCGCGTGAAAACGATCCATCTGGTTGAAAACCGGTTGCTCGCGCTCGTTCCGGAGGCGCGCATTGCCGTGGCCCACGGACAGATGGGAGAAAAAGAGCTCTCCGAAATCATGCATGCCTTTGTACAGGGCCGTTTTGAT
Organism: Pontiellaceae bacterium; assembly: GCA_016937945.1. Classification (GTDB taxonomy): domain Bacteria; phylum Verrucomicrobiota; class Kiritimatiellia; order Kiritimatiellales; family Pontiellaceae; genus Pontiella. The sequence continues at coordinate 24,027 of JAFGVP010000122.1, forward strand.
GTTCTGCTCTGTACCACCATTATCGAGAGCGGCGTCGATATTCCCAACTGTAACACCATGATTGTCGAAAACGCCGAACGCTTCGGGCTGTCGGATCTCTACCAGCTGCGCGGCCGCGTCGGCCGTTCCAACCACAAGGCGTTTGCCTTTTTCATGCTCTCGCCCGGCGGGGAGATGATCGACGCTGCGCGCGATCGAATGAATGCGATCCAGCGGTACACCGGCCTCGGCTCCGGATTCCGACTGGCCCTGCGCGACCTCGAACTGCGCGGCGCCGGAAACATGCTCGGAGCCAAACAGAGCGGCCATATCTCCGCCGTCGGATTTGATCTCTACTGCCAACTGCTCAAGCGCACTATCGCCATCATGCAGGGCAAAAAGCCGCCGCCGCTCATGGACGTCGCGGTAAAGCTCGACTTTCTCGATCTTTCCCCGGCCACCGGTTCGTCGGGAAACGGCGCCTACATCCCATATGAATATATTGAGGATGAAAACCTCCGGTTGCGCCTCTATCAGCGGATGTCCGCCCTCGCGACCCGTCAGGAAATCCGGCTCATGAAGCAGGAGATCCAGGATCGATTCGGCAAACTGCCCCGGGAGGTTCAACGGCTCATGCTGATTGCGGAGCTGCGGATTGTCGCCGCCGACTGCGGTATTAAATCGGTAATCGTCCGAGACCGGACCGTCATGCTTTCCCGAGACAAGGATTACCTGACCATCGCCGGCCGCCACCCCGTCCTGCTCGAGGAAACCGCCACCGCCATGCTGAAGGAACTCCTCGGCCTCATTAAAAGGTAGGGAACCAGCGCTTCCAGCGCATTTAAAAGCGCGGTCGAGCCCGCGCACTCCATACAGCACAGACCGCCGCAACGTTTGGAGTGCTCCGGCTTGACAGAGCTTTAAAACACAGCGGCTATCCGCAGCCGCCCGCACTCGACGGGCTGCGACGATCCGCCCTATCTCAAACAAACCGCCACCTCGTAAAACAAGCAAAACCAATATGCTTTTTATTGATTTTTCGCTCAGGGGGGGGGGTATAATCCAACGACGATTAACAAACAGAAAGGTAAACAATGAAAATAAAATATGCGGTAGCAGGACTGATGCTGAGCATGGCGGTTGCAGCTCAGGCAACACTTATTCAGCCGGATTCAATCAGTGCTGATACGGGTGCAGTTTATTCTTCTCCGGGAGATTTAACCGGATCCAAAAAGGCACCGGAAGAACTGAACAGCTCTTACGCAGCTGTAAACATGATTAACGGCTCGGTTTCGGACGAAACGACGGTGCTCGAAGGCCTCTGGGTCGGAGGGGTCTGGCAGTCACCATCTGCTACAGACATAGGTACGCTAACTTTTAGCTTTGATAGTGCAGTAGAGTTTAAAAGCTTTGTGCTGTGGAACTCCCTTTCGGAAATTAAAACCAGAGCCGAGCGAGGTATTAATGAGTTTAAGCTTCGTTTTTACGATAGCTCAGAGAATCAGATCGGTGATGAGTATCACGGATTTGCAGCTGTAGATGATGCGGCTGATGCTTATATCGATTCACAATTATTTTATCTGGGAGAAACTTATTCCGGAGTACGACATGGAGAGTTGGAGATTCTGAGTATCCATGGTGATGCTAACGGGTATATTGCTATCAGTGAACTAGGATTTACAGATGTGATTCCCGAACCGGCCACATTGGCCTTCGTGGGCATCTTCGGTATCGGTGCGCTGGCCGTCCGCCGCATCTTCATGATGTAACCCACATCTGAACCGATGACCAAAAGGGTTGCTCCGGAAACCGGAACAGCCCTTTTTCTTATTCGAAGGTAGGGACGGCTCTCCGCAGCCGTCCGGCCCGCATCCCTCCCCCCCCTTCCTCCATAGTCCATTCAGGGACCGGCACTTGAGCAAGCAGGAACCGATCGGCAGACCAAATTCCACAGGTTTTTCTCGCAAAACCCGCCCCTTTCGTCTAAAAATCCGGGCTTTCAACTCAACCGTAATAATATGCCATCAGCTTTGCCAGAAACCTCCGAAACCGCGCCGCAGCCGTCCCGCTCAAAAACCGACCCGTTTTCCTCCCGGGCGGTCCGCTCGTTCATGTCGAAAATCGGCACAGGACTGCTGGCGGTGGCCGGATACGAAATCGTCGAAGAGGATATTGAGCCGGAAGTGGATCCTCTGGAAACGTCTGCAGAACTCGAAAAACAGCGACGCAGTGAACAGCTGGCGGCATGGAGAACGGAATTTGAGCAGCTCAAAGAGCGTCGGCGTTCACAGCAGGAACGCTTTGCTTCCGCCCGCGATGCCGCCATCCTGAAGGCGCAGAACGATGCGGAATCGATCCGGAAACGGCTGGATCAGGCTGAAGCGGAGCCGGAACCCGATCAGAAAATTATCGAGCCGACTCCGCTGAAGATGGCGGAGCCCGAACCGCAGGAGCCCGAGGTCCACGAAATGCAGCCGGCTTCCACCGAAGCCTATACGCGCCCCGAAGCAGATCTTTTTGAAAAGCCGGAAGTGGCCCGGTTTACGTTCATTGATCCCGAGGAACTCGAACTCCAGAAAAAGGCGGTTCAGGACACGCTCGACAACTTTGCCGTCGATGCAACCGTTTGGGACGCCGTCGTCGGACCGCGTGTCACCCAGCTGCGGATTAAGCCGGGACTGGGGGTCCGCGTGGAAGCCATCAGCTCGCTCAGCAACAACCTCGCGTTGGCGCTGGCAGCCGAAAGCATTCGTATTCAGGCACCGATTCCCGGCAAACCTTATGTCGGTGTCGAAATTCCCAACGGCAATGCGGCCCCGCTCAACCTCGGACTCATGCTGCGGTCGGAAGCGTGGCAGAAATCCGGCGCATCCATCCCGCTGCTGCTTGGCATGGAACTGGGCGGCGACCTTTGCATTACCGACCTCGCAGCCGCCCCGCATATGCTGATTGCCGGCGCAACCGGCAGCGGCAAATCGGTCTGCATGAATACAATTCTCATGTGCCTCGCCAACCGGTTTTCTCCGGACGAACTGGAAATGATCCTGATCGACCCGAAACGCGTGGAATTCGGAGCCTACGAAAAGCTCCCGCATCTGGTGCGCCCGGTCATCACCGAAGCCAAACTGGTGGTTCCGGCGCTTCAGTGGGCCGTACGCGAAATGGAATCGCGCTACAAAACACTGGCGACGGTCGGCGCCCGCAATATTGCCGGCTATAACGCAAAGATGGATGAGCTCGGCATGCAGCGGATGCCGTTCCTCGTTATTATCATCGACGAGCTTGCCGACATCATGCTCACCACCGGCGCGGACGTTGAAACCTCCCTCGCCCGTATTGCCCAGCTGTCGCGTGCCGTCGGCATCCATACGATCATTGCCACCCAGCGACCGAGCGTGAATGTCATCACTGGTATGATTAAAGCCAATTTCCCCACGCGAATCGCCTTCAAGGTTTCCTCGCAGATTGACTCGCGCACCATTATTGACGGCAGCGGCGCTGAAGCCCTGCGCGGCAAAGGCGACATGCTTTTCAGCCCGCCCGGCATCGGCGTGCTCCAGCGCGTACAGGGCCCGTGGGTATCGGACGCCGAAATCGCCGCAGTGGTGGAACACTGCGCCGAACAGCGTGAGCAGCGCTTCAAAACATCAATCACTGATCTCTCTCCGTGTGAAGGAGACGAAAGCTATGCCCTGCGCGATGCCGAAGAGGGCGATCCGCTGCTGGACCAGGCTATTGAGATTATCCTGCGCGACCAGCGCGCCTCCACCTCCTATCTGCAACGCTGCCTGCGCGTCGGCTACAACCGCGCCGCCAACCTGATTGAAGAGATGGAAGCCAGAGGCATCCTCGGTCCGCAGAACGGAAGCACGCCCAGAGAAATATTGATCGACACTTACTGATATTATGCCCGCCGAAATCGAAAAAGAAGAGCTGCTGAAAGCCATCCGAAAGGACGGGCCTCATAAGGTTGTACAGCAATACCGTCACAACCTTCTGCCCAGCCGTCTTCTGATCGATCTCTACGGAGAGAATCCTGAACGGGACGTCCTGCTGTTTCTGGCGCTTTATCCGACGGTACCAAGTCAGGTTCTCGAAGACCTGACCGAGGCCTATCCCGACCCCGACATTCTTGCGGCTGCCGCGGTTAATCCGCGTTGCACCCACCTGCTGCTGGTACGCATGGCGCGCGACGGAGGAACCCCGGTGCGCGCCGCCCTCGCCGCCAACAAACAGCAAAACAATAAAATCACCGCCCGGCTGATCACGGATGACAGCCTGCTGGTTCGCGCCGCCCTCGCGGGCAACGGCGCAATCGCGAACAACTTTCGTGCAACCCTGGCACAGGATCCGGAGCCCGGCGTCCGGAGTGCGTTGGCCGGCTCCTCAAAGCTTCCGACCGAGCTGGTACATGCACTTTCGAGCGATGAGAGTGCCGTAGTACGAACCGAGATCTATGGATTGGCTAATGTAGACAGTGAGTTTCTGCTTGGCTGGGCAAACTCTGACAACCCGGAAGCCCAGCGACTCCTGCTCACCCGCAGCAAGCTGGATCCGGAGGTCATTGAAGCCCTTGCTCTGAGTCCGGATCCGGAGGTCCAGCAGGCCATCCGTCCGCTTCGGACGCCGACGCCGGCCGAATGGCTGGCGAAAGCGGAATCGGAGGAGGAGGCGTTCCGGATCGAGGCCGCCGTAGCAGATGACCTGCCACCGGAAATTCAGCACCAGCTGGCTGGCGATCCCAGCAGCGAGGTTCGAACGGCACTGGCGGGTAATCCTGCGATCGATGAAGAGGTCGCTCTCTGGATTGCGGCATCCAACGACACGCAAAGCTGCGAAGCCCTCGCCGCAAACCCCGGCCTGACTGATCCGGTCAAGATTGAGCTTTGTCATCACGAGCACGAAGTGGTTCGATTGCGCATGGCCTATCGCGATGACCTGACGAACGAACTGCTTGATATCCTGGTCAATCAGCATGGAGACCTTAAACTGATCGGACATCTGGCTTTGCGGAACATCAGCTATCCCGGCATCAAGCCGGAACTCATCGAACAGCTTCTGGCCCATCGCCGACCGTCACTGCAGGCTTTTGCAGCGCAGGCCGGCGCCCTTTCAGACGCGCAGGTCCGAAAGCTCATTCGCAACGACTTTGCATCCGTCCGGCTGGCCCTGTGCGGAAACCCGATCCTGACGGCGGCAGCTCTTGAAGAACTTTCCCGCGACTGGAACCCGAGCGTCGCCGACGGTGCACGCGAACGTCTTGAAAACCTTCCGCCCCCCGATCCGGAGCAGGAAGAGGAAATCGAGGAGAACGGCAGCCAAAGCCTTGTCTCCCGGATTGTTGACCTTTTTAAATAAGTGGAAAATCAGAGGATAAACCATGGCAAAGAAACTCGTAAAACTGACATCAATCGACATCATCCTGCAGGCTGATGCGGAAACCATCCGCGAAGCCTACGAGGCGCGCGTGAAAATTGATGACCTTCTTGTTAAGCGCGAAGAGGCCTACCGCCAGATCGAAGCAATCGAAGTTGAGATCGAAGAGCTGATCGGCGAAGAAGGCGAATTTATCTATCCGGAACCCCCCGGTATCGTTGCCGGATTCAACAAGCCCGTTCCGGCAACACGCCCAAAACCCAAACCCGCTCCGAAACCAAAGGCTCAGCCGGCCCCCGAGGAACCAGCCACGGATGAAGAGCCCGAAGATGCCGCCGAGACCGAAGAGGTTAAGACAGACGGCGAAAACGCAGAGTAAATCCTGGGGATTGCAGAAGACCGTTCTCTGCATTACCGGCAGAATGTCTATGCCAAACGAGATACAGATTAACGAAATGCTGATGGAGCGCGAAGACCGCTTCGTCGAGATTTATGATATTGAACGGCAGATCAATATCATTCTCGGCGGAGAGGCTTATCCATTCCCCGCGCCGCCGGATGAGCTTCCATCACGACAGAAGCGCACAAAGGCCCGCAAGGAAGCGACACAACGCGCTCCCCAGCCAATCCGTATCCGCAAGCTTGATCCGGAAACCGAAAAAGCCTATCGCGTGGTATATATTGACCATGAGACAGAGCGTCAGGAAATCCACTTTAATCCCAAATCGATTGCCCTGCTCGCCAACACATCGCTCCCTCACATTCAGGTCCTCTCGATCGAAACGCTCCGGCTCAACAGCGACAACTCGTGGGACTCCGTCGAACGACTCTTTGACGCGGAAGCCGAGGCAAGGTAGAGACGACGCGCTCAGCGAGCTCGCTCTACCTTACGACTGCCCCAGCAGTTCACGGGCATGCTGAAGAGTGACGCCGGTGCTGTCTTTTCCGCCGAGCATGCGGGCGATTTCGTCGGGGCGTGATTCAAAATCAAGCAGCTCAACCTCGGTATGGGTCCGGCCGTTTTCGACCTTTTTGGATACGGCGAGATGATGGTTTCCGCAGGCCGCTACCTGCGGCAGATGCGTAATGCAGATCAGCTGATGATATTCCGCCACCTGCGCAAGCTTGCGTCCTACCGCGCCGCCGATTTCCCCGCCGATATTGGCATCGATTTCGTCAAACACCAAAACGGGAATCCGATCCTGCCGAGCCAGCACCGCCTTGGTGGCAAGCATTACACGGGAAATTTCGCCGCTCGAGGCAATCATGCGCAGCGGCCGCATATCTTCGCCGGCGTTGGGTGCAAACCCGAAATCAACTTCATCCATACCCATCGGACCAGGATCGCAGGGATTGATCTGTACATCAAAAAATCCGTGTTCAAATCCAATATCCACCAGTTCGCGGGTAATACATTCGGAAAGGTGGTCGGCCACATTTTCGCGCAGACGGCGCAACGCCCGACCTTCTTTCTCAACGGACTGAAGCACCGTGCCCAGTTCGATTTCCAGCTCCGCACGAATACGGTCGCGCCCGCGCAGTTCGCGCAGCTGTTCAGACCATTTGGCGCAGTTTTCCAGCACCTCTTCAACCGTGGCGCCATATTTACGTTTCAGCGTCTGGTATGTCGTCAGTCGATCATCCAGCCACTGCATGCGCTCGCCGCTGGCATCGATTCCGGCCGCAGAGGTTTCGATGGAACGAACCACCTCCTGCACGGAAGTCACGGCACTCTCGATTTCGTCATGCCACTCCTGCGCATCGTCCGGCATCAGCTTCATCAGCTGGTTCAGGC
>JAFGVP010000123.1 GCA_016937945.1 Pontiellaceae bacterium
ATCGCGCCATCCAGGCTGTCCAGACGCAGTTCGATACTCCCGTTGGACAAGGTGCTCGCCACGCGGGCAACAAAATTGGTGGCGCCCGCCCCGAAGTCGATACCGCGCACCCGAACCCAGTCGCCGTTGGAAATGGACGTCACATTCAGGCCGCCTTCGGCGCAGACCTCGGTCTTCACGCCGCTCTGCTGCGCGATCGTTTCCGCCTCGACCCGCACATAGGGATCCATGTTCTTCAGTTGCGCGAGTCCGTCCTGGGTAGGGACGATCTGCAGAATGGTTCCGTCGGGATTATAGTTCAGTTCATCCAAACAGATATTGCGATGTTCTGTCGTCGAAACCCCATCCAGGCCGGCCTGATAGCGGTTGTGATAAACGGCATACCATTGTCCCTGATAGGTGAAGAAAGTGTGGTGATTATTGTTGCCATAGTTATCCGGCGGCTGCGGCAGCGCTACGCCCTGATAGGTAAACGGGCCGGTCGGGCTGCTACTGGTCATATAGGCAATCTGCGACGACGGCGTCGGAGGCGGATCGGTGTAATCGCTGCTGTAATTGTCCGCATACGAATAATAGTAGGTTCCGTTGTATTTGTGCATGTGAGATGCTTCAAAAAAGTCGGGGAACGAAATCGTGCCCGCGGAGCCGATGGCATCATACATATTCGTGGAGAGTTGAATATACCGTGCCTGATCCGCCCCCTCTCCGCCGAAATACAGATAGGGTGTCCCGTCGTCATCCACAAAGACGCCCGGATCAAAGAGCCAGTTGCTGTCCCCTCCCGGTATCGAACGGTCGACGACCAGACTGTTTTTCGGAGCGGTAAACGGCCCCGTCGGCGAATCACTGACCACTACTCCGATCCCCAGCCCCGCATCGCCGAAGTACAGATAGAACCTGCCATGGTTCTTGACGATGCATGGAGCCCATGCGGTTCCGGTGTACCACGAGGATAATTCATCCGCATCAAACACCACCCCGTGGTCCGTCCAGTTTTTCAGGTCATCGGTCGAGAAACAGACGATCGAATCCATGATATAACCGGTGCCGTCTCCGTTCTCTGCATCATTGGAACAGTAAACATACAGCCGGCCATCATGCTCAACGCCCGTGGGATCAGCGGCATAATGCTGCGACATGATTGGATAATCCGCCAATGTTGGAAAACTCAAAAAAAAGGCAACGGCTACTATGGCCAGCTGCGTAACGCCTCGACCAGAACAGCTCAACTTGAGGCGTTGGATTTCTGACAGTATTCGCATAGGTCTAATCCTCATCATTTCCAGAACTCAATTCCATTTTACCAGCCCAGCACTTCATGCCGACATTCGCAAAGCCGCGGCCTGAGCGTACCGGGCCGGCAAACTGCAACCAGAACGGCAGGAATAGTTTTATCCGGATTCCATTTGCGCATGTATTTCAGGAACCAAAGGCATTGTACGGCCTTGAAACAGGCATGAAATCCAGTAGAGATGAGAGCATCAATTCATCATGCGGACAATGGGAATTGTTGAATGCAGAATAGCTTCTAATGAAACCGATTCAGCGTAACCCGCCCTTGCGTGATAACCATTTTCTTGCAGCCATCAGCGACAGGCCAAAAGGCCTGAGCGTCTGTTTCATCCGACCCAACTGAATGACTCAGGGTATGTTTTTCTTATCGACCACCCAGCCCGGCAACCGGGCAACACCGCACGGACTTCCAATAAACATTTTTGCAGCTTCGACGTCTTCTTTCAACTGCCACTTAAACCACGCGGTTGCAACGGTTGCAAAGGCACCTCCGTGCGTCTCGCCATATGTCCCACCATGGCCGACATCCAGATTTGCAGCAAACACCGGCACATGATTAATCCGGTCAAAATCATCCATGCCATTTACATAGGCAATGTCAGATTGTCCCCCGAGAATATATAAAATCGGCGTGTGAAGCTTGTTCAGGTTGTCCTTTTTCAGGGCCGGCATGCCGGGAAAGGCTCCACCGGTGCCGATAATACCGCTATTACAGATTACCGCAGTCGAAATACGTGGATCAGGAGCAACTTCCAAAGCCTGCAAACCACCGCAGGACATGCCGCTGACAGCAACTTTCGTCATATCGATTCTATTGTAATACGGGCTTGATTTATCCTGAGCCTGAGCGAATGCCCAATCGATGGCATCGACCAATTGAGACGAGGTGGATTTACCCGTTTCTCGGCCTCCCCCGTCAGGCATCTGCCCCACAGCGATAATCAGGAATCCGTGTGAAGCCACTTCCGACAGGAAATTGACATGTTCCCAAGGAGAATCTGCACAGGCCCCGTTACCCCAGACAATAATCGGAAGCGGGTTGTCTTCACTAAATAGCTGAAGATCGGACGGGCGAAATATCGTATGCGTTGCAAGGGTGCTGTTTGAAACCATTAGCGCACTGAAGGCTCCGGTCCCTCCATCCTCGACCACGCACAACGTTTCTTCACTCCTATTATCCACCGGCATCGCAGTGTCTTCAGATGCCGACTTACAGCCGCATATCAAGAGAAGCATCACGCTTGAGGCCGCAAAAACCATATGTATTCTTTTCATCGGGAAGCCTTGTCCTTTTCAAATCCGGTTAATCGAGTCTTCCAGAGATACTGGAGTCTGATACTTAAAACCTGGCAAGCGCCTCTTATTTAGGAGCAAACTGCCACCAGTCAAGATTTGCCAAATCCCCATCTCTCCCAACAAACTTAATGTAGAGATCGTGAACCCCGGTCGCGCCCATGACCTCGCCGACTACATTTTTCCAATGCTGCCCGTCACCGGTATCCGGGACATTTATTCGAGCAATACGCTTACCATCCAGACTATCCAGACGCATTTCGATTCCGCAACCCCTTGCCTCGGCAGCTACGCGAACGGCCACCTTGGAGGCCCCTTCATCACCAAAATCAACGCCGGCGATTTTAATCCAGTCGCCATCCTGCGTATCGGTAATGTTCATGCCGCCCTCTTTGCAAGGTTCGGTTTCGACCCCCTTCTGGGCGGCAAACAGTTCTGCTTCCACGCGCTCGTAGGGATTCACATGCTCCACCTGCTCTACACCATCGGTCGTGTATTCAACTTTATCGATATTGCCATCAGCATCATAGCTGAACTCTTCGATGGCGATATTGCGCCGGAAAGCCCCGGGGATCCCGGCCTCTTTAGCGACGATCCGGTTATGGTATACGTGGTACCATTTTCCTTTGAATTTAAACTCGCAGGCATGGTTGTTGTTATTATTGATCGGGGGCTGATCGGCCACGATTCCGGCATACTCAAACCCTTCCGTCGGATGCTTGCTGGTCATGTAGTCGATGCGCATGGCCGCGCTAGGTGTAGTGGAATAGGAAAAATAGTAGGTATCATCGATCTTCCACACCCATGCGGCTTCGAAAAAGTTCGGGGCATGCATCTTGATTACCTCGCCGTCGATGGAAACCATGTCCTTCTTGAGCTTTGCGGCGCGTACGTTGTCATCCCCGTTCCCGCCGAAATAGATATAGGCCTGCCCATCGTCATCAATAAAAACACCGGGATCGAACAGCCACATGTTTTTCGCCGGCTGGACACCTGGTGTTCCGTGGTTGAGCAACGCCTTGCCGAGAACATCCTTGAACGGCCCGACCGGGCTTTCCCCGGCGACGACGCCAATATCCGCCCCGCCGTTCCCGAAATAAAGATAGGTTTTTCCGTCCCGTTCAATCGCACAGGGTGCCCAGGTTTTATGAGCCCATTTTGTATCCCGCTCCGCATCAAACACGACCCCGTGGTCCGTCCAGTTTTTCATGTCACTGCTTGAAACACACACGACGTTGGGAATGTTGTAGCCCCCTTCCAGCGGGCTCTCATCGTCGTTGGAACAGTAGACATAGACGCGATCCTTGGTCACAAGTACGGACGGATCGGCCAGATATCGATGTGATGCAATCGGATAATCCGCCAATGCGTGGACGGCGCAGCCTCCAAATACAGCCAGTACCGCGAACTGACTGAAGTATTTCTTTCTCATATCTTCACCTTTCATTATGTGCTTTGAGTCATGTGGGTTTCTGAATGCTACTTCTATCTCAGCCGACTACTGGCGCTGAACATCCAGTTTAAAGAAGAAGGTGGAAGGAAACCCATCTATTGCATAACTGTAGATAACATTCGTACCGTTACCTGAAACCGGACTCGTAACAAACCAGTCCGGATCAGTCAGATGTTCTTTGCCCAGCAGAAAATAGGAATGACCCGGCATCGAATTTGAAACAGTCAGTGCAAGTATGCCATTGCTGACGACTACTTCATCCCAAATATATTCGTCCGGAGAAATCTCCGCGGACGGAACAACACTGGTTTCCTCGGAGTCATCACTTGTCCCGCTGACATTCACGGCGTTGACTACATAGTAGTAGCGTGTGCCGGCGGCCAGCCCGGAGTCATCGCTGAAGCTGTTCGCCATCACATTGGAGGCAACGACTCCATACGGTCCACCGCTGGAGACCGAACGCTTCACAGCGTAGTACTGCGCCCCCGCAGCGTCACTCCATGCCAGGTCCACCTGCTCAGCGGAAACCGGTACAGCAACCAGTTCGGTCGGCGTACCGGGAGGCTGGGCCGTCAGGGTGATATGGTTAATATTGAAATCGGGACCGTCCGCGAATACGCGCATAATATGGCGGCCGGCGGTCAATGCGACATAACCGGCGCTCACATCCGTGTAGGTCTGCCAGTCTCCCGTGTTCGATACAGAAACGGGACCGGTGGCGTCGACGCCATCGAACTCGACATGTACTTCTCCCGTACCGAAGATCGAGGCCGCACGCAGCGTGATTTCGTAGCTTCCGCTGAAGGTAACATCCACGGAATATTCCAACCATTCACCGGTGCCGATCCACCCCACGTTGTAGCCCCCTTCGCCGCAGACTTCGACATCCACGTCGTCGTTGCGGTATGCTCCACCGTTATTGCCCGTATCGGCATCGTTGTAGGCAAGCCCCGGCCCGCCCGTATCGTAGTCTTCGGCCTCTACGGTCCCCGGGACCGTCCATGGAATACCGCCGTAGGGAAGGCGCGCAGAGGTCGTCGCTCCCGCTTCCGAACTGAGCGGACTTTCACCGGTGCCATTAACGGCGCTGACTGCATAATAATAGGTCATGCCATCCGCCAGGCCGCTGTCGGAATAGGATGTACCCGTCACGCTTGCCGCGATCAGCGTATATGCTCCGCCGCTGGTGGAAGAACGATAGACATTGTATCGCGTGGCACCGGAGGAAGCCGACCAGGACAAGTCAATACGCGACCCCGAAACCGCCGTTGCAACCAGCCCCCCCGGCGTGCCGGGAACCGGATAATCGATGTGCGTAAAGGTACAATACAGTTGCGGGTGCAAGCTGCTGTTTGCGGCTTCCCGCGAGTTGAAGCCCACAAAGGGCCAGTCGGAGGTCGCCTTCGAAATCTTGATCGATAGGATTCCATCGCCGGCCGCCTCGTCGGTTGCCGCCCCTGTAACTGTAACCGATTTTTGCTGCCCCACCGTATATCCTGAAACGTTTGCAATGGTTGCCAATGCCCCACTCGGCTGGTTGTTCCAGGTCATGCCTGCTTCGGTCCAGCTGTCGTCCGTCACCAGTTCATGAGCCAGGGTCACGTTCGCATCCACCTGATACGGCGTCATCCTGAGTTGCACGCTATCCGCATCGGCCAGGCCGCTTACATCAAACTTGAGGTAGGAGATACGCGTGTAACCGCCGCCCCCGTCATTCTTTACCGCCAGTTGCGTATCGGTTCCAAAATTGGTGTCCGCGCTGCCGTCACGCACATACGTGTCCGCTACCGGTGCAATGGTCGCAGAGGAAAGCGTTGATGCGACCGCTTCCGAACTGTTCGCCCCTTCGCCGATATCATTCACCGCCGAGACCACATAGTAGTAAGCTGTATCGGCAAACAGGCCGGAGTCAAGGAATGAAGTTCCGGCGATGCCGATCCCAACGGTGGTATAGGGCCCGCCGCTCGAGGCAGAACGTTTCACAATATAATGGTCCGCCCCCACGGAGGCCGTCCAGGATAGATTTATCTGATCAAACGATGTCGGAGTGGCACCGAACCCTGTCGGAGCGGCCGGAGGATGCGTAGTTTGCGTCGTTGCGTCGGCCTCGGCACTATCCGCGCTTTCACCGGCAGCATTCGCCGCGCTCACTACATAATAATAGGTTGAAAGTTCCGCCAGACCGGTATCATTGAAGCTGTGCTCCACAACATTCGATGCAATTGCGATGTATGGCCCTCCGCTCGAGGAAGCGCGTTTCACCGTGTAGCGATCTGCGCCGGGAGCTATCAGCCACGTAAGATCAATCTGCGAGGTCGAAACCGGCGAGGCGGTAAGTCCCTGAGGCCTGAACGGCACAGTACCCTGCATCCACGGGGCTCCACCCACAACTTCCATGTAGTCGATATTAGGCAGGCCCGCGCTCGAAACAGCCTGCAACCGCACCCCCGCCTCTCCAGAGGCAACTGCGGCGTATACGGTCACATAATCCCAGTTCGACAACGAACCGGTAGCCGGGAACAGAACATCAGAAGCCACGTTGGTGCCGTTGATCAGCAGCTCCGCAGTCTGATTTGCAGATGAGGCATACCGGAACGTGAAGGCCTTGACGACCGACGAATCAAAATTCAACGCCCAATCGATGCCGGTACCCGCGGCATTGTCGGTGTCGACATAGCCATCGCCGGTATATCCCGTGTAGCTGGTTTCAATCGTGCCATCCATTCCGGCAAATCCGGACGCATTCTCCTGAATGACAGTACCGTCACCGGAAGCCGTGGGCACTACGACGATGTTGTCGAAATACACATTAGCCCCCGTGCCTGCAGCCTTGAATTCAATGGTGTTTTCGCCGGCGTTCAGGATAATCTCCTCATCGACGTTCTGCCAGCTGCTGTAGGAACCGGTATTCGCGAACACCGGCGTCGCCGCATCAACACCGTTCACGTAGAGGTGGATATTGCTGCGGTTTCCTCCGGCATTTGAATAACGGGTTTCAATCCGGTAGGTCCCGGCCTTCAGCACAGTGACCGTATCCCTGACGGCCGCCGAAGAGCTGGATCCGAACCGGAGGAAGCCCTGGCCCGTAAAGTTTAAAATGCTGCCCGGTGCGGCATTCCAATCGATGCCATCAATGCTCTTAAAGTCAAAGCATTCGCCTTCATATTGGCGCGGTCCCGTATATTCCATGGGTTGATCCGGAGCAGTGATTGCAGCCGATGTGTACGCGGTCAACCGGCCCTCTGCAGTTCCTTCACAGTTAATGGTCATGTCCAGCGGGCCGTTGTGCTGTACCGTCAGGGTAAACACGCCGCCTACCCAGCTTTCCGATAAAACACTGGCCTGGTGGTTGCCCCGGTCCGTGAAGGAATAGGTCGGTTGCGAGGTGCTTCCATGAATTTTAATCGTGTCAGTCCGCATTCCGAAGCCCACCTCGTTGTCATAGTTGTTGAGGTAGATATCCAGATGGTCGGCATACTCCTTGATGATGCCCGAGGTATACTGCGAGAGCGTCAGCTCTATGGACTCACAGGTATTGTATTTGAAGGGAATGGTTCCACTGGCCGTCTGAATGGTGGTGGTCGTCTTGTAGGGATTGTAAACCACCCATCCATTCTCGTGACGACCCGCATAGATATCCCCGGTGTACTCTTCAGGAAACAGACTGTTGAGCTCGGACTGCTTGGCCCCGATACTGGGCCAGCGGCTGGAATAGGCCGATTTATTTATCTGCACCTGAAAGGACTGGGCCGGCGCATCATCCAGATCAAAAACGGTCGGAATCGTCGGATAACGTCCCGTTTTCTTGAAGAAGGTCTTGTTATCCCTGAGATTGCCATCACCATCCATACGATACAGCCCCTCGAACAGGCTTCCAGGAGTACTGTAAACCTCATCGTCGTTGCCGGTGTTGACGTCATGGACAATGACCACCTTCGTACGGTCAATCACTTCCTGCCGGGTGGGAATCCGGACCGTCCCATCCAGAATCTTGCGGAAGAGGTCCACACTGACGTTATCGAATTGCGAATAGGTGTCCCACCGTCGTTGCGTATACCCATCGCCGGCCGAACCATCACTGAGTCCGCGAAAACACTGCGTCCAGATCAGTTCGGGCCCGTCGATAACGGTTTCGCCGGTGAGCATCGTGTGTTCCAGGTGCGGTGCCCCGCCGGTAGCCGGGCTGAAATGGGATGCATCCCCGTTTACATCCGTCCATCCGGTATCGTCGTAGCGGATGCCGTACTGTCCGCTGTACCCGGACAGGTAGGCCCCCAGGCAGAGACTTTCCATGTCCGATTGGTAAGCCTGCTGGGTATATTTTTCACACAGGATAAAGTTTTCCGTATACAGCCGGCAGGCTTCGGCGAAATCAGGATTTCGCTTCATCATGCCCATGGGATTGATCGAGGGGCCCCACTGGTTACCGCACCAGCTCACCACCAGATAGCCCCCGTATTTGTTGTTCAGTTCCAGCAGATTTGCGAAATGAGCAATGCGGTCGGTCCAGGGCGGAGAAAGCGGCGGATCGTTGAATCCCCAGAACTGTTCCGCATAGTTGAAGCCGATAAAGTTCGGGTAGTTGCGATAGAAATCCTCATAGACGCCCAGATCATAGTCGCCCAAATGGTTATAGCCTCCGCTGGCCTGCTGAATCATTGCCCACATCCTGTTCTCGGCACAGACTCTGAGCCACGACTTGGCGGTCTCATACCCATCGCCCAACCTCAACCATTTTCCGTCGTCATCGTGGTTGATGGAAAGAGATATGTTCATCACGACGAAGGGGCGGATATCTTCCGGGATCAGGTCGATAATCTTCTGCGGGTCCGGATAGTTCCAGGTATCAATATGCACCAGCCACATCGGCTGATCCGGAGAGACCGGGCGCCTCAAAGGCGCTGCATTTAGGCTTAATTCCAGTGTAAATAAAAACACGAACGCAAGAAGTGCCGCCCGCACCATCCGGGCTTTGTTCAAGAAAATCGATTTTGTATTCATTTGCATATCTACATCCTTTTCCCCATGGCAAACCGGGCGGCATTGTCCACTTTTTCCCCAAAGACAGTCATCCAAGTCATCCGTGTTCTGACAAGGGCTACAGATACCATTTGACTATGGTTGCATCATTTTCAGAAGTCGGGCAATGGACGATCCTGAAGCGAAAATCGAGATTCTTGAAACTACACCTGACCTAGTTCACCGGGTCGATTTCGTCATCGATCCGGTAATAGTCAAATTCGACGTATCCACCGGTTGTCTCCGTCGCATAGTTGAACAGGCCGAAGCGGTACCCCATGAAATGCTTGAGGTCGTAGGACATCTTCAATGTATCGCCGATTTCCTTCCACTTCTTTCCGTCCAGGCTGTAGTAGAACCTGGCCCGGTCCGTCTGGTTCCTGAAATCGCAGTCGATCTTGAAGTAGACCACCTTCTGCTTAAGTGGAACGGTATCAACCTCCTCGGGGGATCCATTTTGAGCACTGACCATGACGACTGAGGTTTTGCCGCGCTCCTTCTTAACACCGACGTAGCCATACTTGTTTTGCAACGCGATCAGTCCGGCCACGTCCCCCTCTTTCATATTGCTGATATTTACGCAGGTTGATGCGGAGCTGACAGGACCAAACGTCCGTTGCGTGAGCATGTTGCGCGACTGCACGACCTCCTTATCGACCCGCCCCGTGGTAATGCGAAGGCGACCGGGATTCTGCAGAATGGCCCAATTATCATTATCGGGATTATGGTTCCACTGCCACGCCAGCGGCAGCTTCGGCTCACCCGGTTTACGCTCAAATTCGTCCGTCGCCACGATCCCGAATATCCCGTCGGAATTATCGGGCAGGTCCAGGGTTTCAGGCACCTTGCCGTCTTCTCCCACCACGGGCCATCCATCTTCCCACTCCACCGGCACCAGATAAGGAATGCGACCCACAGCCCCGCGGTCACCAAACAGGTAGGCATACCATTCCCCTTTCGGCGTAGTAATCAGTCCCCCCTGGGCAACGCCCTTATCCTTGAAGCCGATCCGACCTTCATAGGGGCCTTCAATGTTATCCGCGCGATAGATCAGCACCGTGCGGAACCAGTGACTTCGCGGCGAGCCGATCAGGAAAAGATAATACTTCCCATCGACTTTAAACAACTGGGAGCCCTCTGCATTCAGGCCCCCCACTTCATTTTCACCGAACGCCAGATTGGCGTTTTCAATAATCACCTTGCTGGTGCCACCCGATTTGATCCCCGAGACATCCTTCTTGAGTTCGGTCAGCGATATCCGTCCGCCTCCGCTGATCATGTATACGCGCCCGTCATCATCGAAAAACAGCGAATTGTCGTGAAGGACCGGACTGAACTCGACGGATTTCCAGGGCCCTTTTTCAATATCCCTGGTGGAATAAACATGTGTTTTGCCGGACGTTGCGGAAAACGTGGAGACATAGTATGTGCCCTCATGATACCGAATACTGCTGGCCCACGACCCTTTACCGTAAGCGTTCTGTCCGTTTTCGAGATTCATCTTTTCGTTCTCGACCAACCGGTCGTAGGCATAGTTGACGAGTTCCCAATTGACCAGATCCTTCGACTTCATGATCGGTACGCCCGGACTCATGTGCATGGTGGTACTGCTCATGTAATAGGTATCGCCGACGCGGATCATGGACATGTCCGGCACATCGGCCCAGATGATCGGGTTGGTGGCCTTTTCCCCTTTCACCGTCAATCCTGCAAACAAACCGATGGCTGCCACCAGTGCAAATAATCTATGGGTCATCTCAACTGCTCCTTTTCATTTTTAAACGCACTACTGCGCCGCCGTGATCTGGTTATTGATTCGATAAAATTCAAAATCGACATAGCCTCCCGGAGTTTCGGTGGCATGGTTAAAGAGCCCGAACCGGTATCCCATGAAATGCTTGGTGAAGGTGTAGACCATCTGGACCTCATCGCCGATCTCATTCCATTTCGCGCCGTCGAGGCTGTAGTAAAATGAGGCCATATCCGAATCAAAGTCGCAGTCGGCTTTAAGATAAACCTTATCCTGCGCCAGTGGCACGCGTTCCACTTCTTTAACGATATCACTCAAACGATTAATGGAAACAATCTGCTGTTTCCCCTCGCCCACTTCAATGCCGAGCTCAGAACGAACCATCACAATCAATTTTTTGCCGTTTTCCATCTTAACGCCGACATAGCCATACCGGTTCTGCAGGGCAATCAGGCCGGCCCGGTCACCGTCTTTCATGTGGTCGACGTTGATGCAGGTCGTGGCTGAGCATGCGGGACCAAAGGTGCGCTGGGTGAGTGTATTGCGCGCATGCTGAACGTTCTGATCCACCCGACCGGTGGTGATCCGAAGCCGTCCCGGATGCTGCAGGATCTCCCAATGCTCGTTATCCGGATTATGGTTCCACTGCCAAGCCAGCGGCAGTTTGGGATCGCCCGGTTCTCGTTCAAACTCATCATTACCCACAATGCCTTGCAGGCCCGGCTTTGTGTCTTCAATATCGAGCACATCGGGCACTTTCCCATCCACGCCGAGCACCGGCCAGCCGTCGTCCCACTCGACCGGAACCAGATATGGAATCCGACCGACGCCGCCGCGATCACCAAACAGCGTGGCATACCATTTTCCATCCGGCGTATCGATCAGCCCGCCCTGAGCGATATGCCGATCCTCCAGCGCAACGCGGCCTTCATACGGACCTTCAATATGATCGGCCCGATGAAGCAGTACGCACCGCGACCACCGGCTCCTCGGCGAACCGATATTGAAGAGATAGTATTTCCCATTGATTTTATAGAGCTGAGACCCTTCGCCGCCCAGCCCGCCGACTTCGTCCTCGCCGAACAGCAGGTTGGTATTTTCGATGATGACCTTATTCACCCCGCCGGGTTTGATTCCCGAGGCATCGGGCAGGAGTTCAACGAGGGTGATCTTCCCGCTGCCGTAGACCATATAAACGCGCCCGTCGTCATCGAAGAACAGCGAATTATCGTGCAACACAGGTTCGAACGAGCTCTCCTTCCAAGGCCCCTTCTCCACATCTTTTGTGGAGTAAACGTGCGTCTTGCCCGAGGTAGCGGAAAAGGTCGAAACATAGAAGGTGCCGTTGTGGTAGCGCAGGCTGCTCGCCCAGGTGCCCTTCCCATAGGCATCCTGCCCGTTTTCGAGATTCATTTTATCGTTTTCAACCAAACGGTCATAGGCATAGCCGGCCATTTCCCAGTTGACCAGATCCTTCGACTTCATGATCGGCACGCCGGGGCTCATGTGCATGGTGGTGCTGCTCATGTAGTAGGTATCGCCCACACGAATACTCGACACATCCGGAACATCCGCCCAGATAACGGGGTTCCGCGCCTTTTCGGCCGATGCAATCATGGCGGCAACCAGGCCTATAAAGGCCAGCACCTTCATCCGTTGGATCCTATTCATGCATGAACCTGCTTATGTTGCCTCATTTTCTAATCCGGAAAACCGTGAGTGAATTCGCCGGCGCCTGATAGCTGAACGCCTGTTCAACAGAAATGTGCGTGCTCACGGGTTTGACAACCGGCGTCTTTGCGTCTTCATTCTCGGCATCGGGACCAGGCCCTGTCAGTACCGTACGAATCGCATTCATCGATGCATTGTCCGGAAGCCCCGCCAAACGAACATCGATATCCGTGGGTTCGTCCTCGCCGTTTACAATCTTGACGATCAGCTCTCCGCTCGGTGAGTCCACCACCGATGATGCGGTCAACTTCCCAGCGTCACCGCTATCCAAAGTCGTTTTCAGATACCGGTCACCGCTGTTCTGACCGAAGAGCTGCTGCACGTAATAGTTCGGAGTCAGATAGACCTCGGTGCCGGAGAAATAGATCATGTCCGGGGTCCACTGTGTGTGCCCTCGCCTCGCCAGCAACGGTGCGTAGGAGGAAAAACGGACAACATCTCCGTTGCGTTCGAAGCCGATCAGGCCGGCCGCCTCGGCCATGGCTGAGCGAAGCGTGTTGCGCTTACCACGATCGTGCGCCGCATATTCACCTACATAGACCTTGGCCTTTGAACGGTCATAGGAATCGTAGCGCTCCAGGTTTTCCCAGAACCACTCCGGATTGACGTAATAATGCTCATCCACCATCTCAAGCCCGAGTTCGTTGGAAAATGCCCAGCCCGCATCATAATCGCTGCCACTGGCAAACGGACCGACCGTGCCGATCACCACGATTTCCGGATGCTTTTGCTTCAGCACGTCATGGATCATCCTGAAGCGTTCCTTGAAGATCGACGTAATGGCGTCTTCATTGCCCACACCCAGGTATTTCAAACCGAATGGCTCGGGATGCCCGGCCGTGGCGCGGACTGCACCCCACTTTGAATCCGCCGGGCCGTTGGCCCATTCAATCAGGTCGAGGACATCCTGAATGTAAGCCGGCATTTCATCCATCGGCAGCCCTTCCTGGCCACGATTGGGTGAGCTGCCTGCATGCTGACAGCAGACGCCGGCAGTGACCACCGGCAGCGGGAGCGCCCCGATGTCTTCACAAAACTGGAAAAACTCGAAATACCCGAAGCCCTTGGTCTGACTGTATCCCCACGAGTTGTGCTCCGATTTGCGCTGCTCCACCGGCCCCACGCTGTCTTTCCAGTCGTAGTATTGATGAATGCCTCCGCCGTGGACCAGACAGCCGCCCGGAAAGCGAACGAACTTTGGATGAATATCGGCAATGGCCTGCGCAAGGTCCGCCCGCAGCCCGTTCGGGCGATTCCTGAAGGTCTTCTGCGGAAACAATGAAACCATGTCCAGACAGATGCCGCCCTGCTCGTGCGCCAGCAGCACCAACCGGGCATCTTTCACCGTTTCGGACGGGACCAGTTCGGCGGCATATTTCGTCCAGGTCCGGCCCTGAATATCAAACGAAGTTTCGGCCAGCACCTTCCCGGCGTTGGTTTCCAGACGCAGCGTAACCGGCATCGGCTTGCTGTTATCGCCCCGTCCCCACATCCGCCCCATGAAGGCCTGATAGGCCCAGAACGAAGCGTTGTAGCATTCCCCTTGCTTGACGGGAATGCCATCGAATCCACCATTCGCAATCCCCACCCCTTCGCCCGGCGTGTTGACTGTCAGTATGGCGTATAACGTGTTGTTGGGGTGTATCGGCCGCATGTCGGCCACGGTCAACGAACCGCTTCCGTCGCCCCGTTGCTCGAGATCCCAAAACTTGAGCGGGTGCCAGTCGGGCTGCTCGGTCGGGCTGTATTGAAACGAACGGTTCTGCACCAGCTCGGCATAAATTCCACCATCCGCGGCATAGTTGAGGTCCTCAAAGAAAACCCCCACCAGATCAGGACTGATCGGCTTCCCTTCATCCACCTGCACCGTCAGTCGAACCGGTTCTGCATCTGCTATTGCTGATGCGATCAACAGCAGTCCCGCGAAGAGAATGCGGACTCCCTTATGCCCTTGTTTCATGAGTTTCTCCTGTTCATCACTCACGGATTGGATACAAGTACGGCACCGCCGCCTCCGGCCAGCGTGAGCGTTATTTTCCCGTCGCGCCCGACCCGCATCTTCTTATAGCCCGCCGTGCGGTCTTCTTTGTCATACAAGAGGTCCACCGATTGCCCTTTCAAGCCGGGCAGCGAAATCGTGAGCTCCCGCTCTTCCTTGCCCGCATGCGTTGCGGCCACATACCACTGTTTTCCGGTGCGCCGCGCCAATACAATGAATTCACCCGGATAACCGTCCACATAACGGGTTTCATCCCACACGGCCGGAACCTTCTTGAGGAAATCGATCACGTAATCCGGCTGCTCCTCCAGATTGTTCGGCGTCAGTGCAAAATGCTGAATCGGGGATTGGAACGTCACGGTCGTCGCCAGTTGAAAGGCGTCGGTCGTACGACGGATATTTCCGCGGTCCGGATTGCGGTTAAACCGCTTGTTCAGGAACATCGGCCCGTAATCCATGGCCGCAACCGGGTTTCGGACAAACGGAAAAATCGTGCTGTTGCGGGCTTCGCCATCCGCAAACCCCTGCGAGAAGACCAGATTTTCGGAAGCCGTAACCGCTTCGCTCGTCATGTGGTTCGGATACATCCGTTCCCAGCCGCGCGGCAACGTGGCGCCATGGAAGTTTAAACAGAGTCCATAGATGTTGGCGTCGGTCAGGATATCTTCATAAAGCTGTATGGTCGTCTGCTTATCGCCGCCGAAGAAATCGACCTTCATGCCCTTGACCCCGATAGACTGCATCCACGCCATCTCTTTCTGGCGGGCCGGCGCGCTGTCCAGACAGTTGCGCGGCGACTGCGGCGCATCGTTCCAGTATCCGTTGGAGTTGTACCACAGCAGCACATCCACGTTCTTCGAATTGGCATACTTTACCATTTCAGCCATCTTTTCGCGGCCAATGTTGCGATCCCAGAGCGCATCGATCAGAATATATTCATAGCCCATCTCCGCAGCCAGATCGATATAGGCGCGCTGATCCTTCTCGTTCATGCTGGCATCCTGCCAGAGAATCCAGCTCCAGGTAGAACGGCCCGGCTTATATTCATACGCCGCTTCATAGAGCGGCTCGACCACGTCGGTGGCCACCGTGCTTTCAATGATCGGCGCGAGGGTTTCGCCGATCGTAATGGTGCGCCACGGCGTTTGGAACGGCAGCGAGCCGGACACGGTGGCGGCCCCCAGCCCGGCATTTTCCTCCTTTTCGGGAAAGGAGATGGAATAGAGCCCGTCTGCTGTGGGGTCGCTCAGTTTGCAACCGGCATATTTACCGGAGGTCCCGGTTTCGGAAATGAGCACCCAGCCGTCATTGCCCAGTTTAAAGAGTGCGGGAAACGTAAATCCGAGCCCCGTCCAGGACTTGGTCCCGACCGGCTCGTCGACGATGTAACCCTCTTCATAGCTCGGTTTCGTTTTAGCAAACCCGCCGCCCCAACGCGCCTGCGGCGTTGCAAACACCGTGGCCGATTTCGGGAAATCAAACCCGCTCAGCTCTTTTTCGATTACGATTCGGAATTTGTCCCGCGCCGCAATGCGGTAAGAAAAGGCTACATCGCGGTTGCTGACCCGGAATACGGTTTCGAGCGTATCGTTGTTTGCGTTGGTCAGGCGCACGGTCAACTCGTTGGATTCGTAGTGCACCTCGCGCACCTTGCTGTGCGGAAGAACATAATCATCCTCGATTGTTCGAATCGAAGAATCCTCGAGCTTCAGCCCTTCGGCAAAGCTGCCGATGCTGGTTTCCAGACCGAGCGGCGAGGATTCGAGCACCGTTTTCCCATTGAGTGAAACCTCGTAGCCCGGGTTGCCCGCATCGAGGTGGAACCGCACTTCGATCGCCCCGTCGGGACTCTGGACCTGCTGGGCATAAACGGATGCCGTTAAGAGCAGGAGAAATGCAGCAGTCCGCAACACCGTTCGCGCTACAGGACCTTGATGTGAAAATAGATTCATGTTCGAGCCTCGGAATAAGTGCGACATACTTTCCATGGTGTTTTTACTCATTGGTTCATCCATTTTCTGAAGAAGTTTATTCGATTCGCGGGTACACGGACTATTGGAAGATCTGCTGAACAAAATGATACAGACTGTTTTTCCAGTGGGTTGCATCATGCCCGTTTTCGTCCACGTGCCAGATGTGCGGCACATCGTTTTCCAGGAGATAACGGTGCATCTTCTGACTTATTCGAATGAGCCCATCCTGGTTTCCGCAGGAAATCATAAGCAGTTCCAGCTGCTTCTTCGCCGTTCTCGAGTCCGGAACAAGTTCCTCAGGACTTTGGGTGTTCGGCGCAGCGGAGAAAGCGCCCAGCCAGGCAAAGGTGTCCAGGTTTGACAATCCAAAATTAAAGGTCTGTCCCCCGCCCATGGAGAGGCCGGCCAATGCCCGGTGCTTCGGATCGGCAAGGGTGCTGTAGCGCTTTTCGATCGCGGGAATGACATCGTTAAGCAGGTCGCCCTCGAACTTGGCGAACGCCGGCGCAGAGGCAAAGACATCCCCTTCTGCGCGATCGTTCTCCTGCGCACGGCCGTTGGGCATTACCACGATCATCGGCACGGCCTTGCCATCGGCAATCAGGTTGTCGAGCAGGATTTCCGGATGCGCAAACCGCTGCCATTCGGTTTCATCTCCGCCGATCCCGTGCATCAGGTAGAGGACAGGATACTTCTTGTCCTTTGAATACCCCGGCGGCGTATAGACCTGCATGTTGCGGGTCGTACCGACCGTCTTCGATTCATATTCGATCATCTCGAGCTTTCCGTGCGGAATACCGTCGCGCGGTACGTCGAATCCCGCCGGCGGCTCGGCAAACGCGGCCTTATCGTCCGGGCCCAGTTCGATCGAGCGATCGCGCTCGATACGCGGTTCCTGCCCTAGGGCCGTCAACCCCATTGCAGTCAGCATGCTGATCACACACGATATCCGTATCATTGCCGTTCTGTTCATTTTATTACCTCCCGTTCCAGCGATACGTCTCGCCGGGCTTCAATTGTATGACCTTCGTCATCGAGCCATAACGCAACGTGGCCTTCCGCCCGTTGATGGAATAAATGACGGCTTCTGTCAGTTTGCCGTCCTTCCACGCCACATCCACTTCAAAGCCGCCGCGGGCGCGCAACCCTTTCACGCTTCCGTCCGGCCACGCTGCAGGCAGGGCCGGCAACAGTTCAATCTCCGGAGAAAGCGTCGGCGTCAGGGCGTCGTCAACCTGCCCCAAGCGGCTCTGCATGAGCATTTCAGCAATGGATGCTGCGCCACCGAAGTTGCCATCGATCTGGAACGGCGGATGGGCATCAAACATATTTGGATAGGTCAGTTCGGAGCTGATCAGGTATTGAAGAATCCGGTAGGCATGATCGCCGTCGCCAAGGTGGGTCCACAACGCCATGCGCCAGGCGGTGGCCCAGCCCGTGGCCTTGTCACCACGCATTTCCAGCGACTTCCTGACGGCGTCTGCGAGCTTCGGGGTATCACGGCGGTGGATATCGCGGCCGGGATAGAGTCCGTAGAGATGAGAGACATGCCGATGGTGCTTGTCGCCCACTTCCATATCCCAGTCCTCGAGCCACTCCTGCAGCTGCCCCGCTTCACCGATCTGGTTGGGGGCCAGTTGAGCCCGGGCATCCGCCAGTTTACGACAAAACGCCTGGTCCACGCCGAGCAGTTTTGCGCCCTTTATCGTATGGGCAAACAGGTCGCGCAGAATCTGCATATCCATGGTCGGGCCGGCACACACCGCCGATCCCCTGGGATGTCCGAGTTCCGGGGAAATGGATGGATTGGTTACGAGCCATCCGTGGTCCGGCTCCTCCTGCAGGGTATCGAGAAAGAACTCCGAGGCGCTTTTAAGAATCGGATACATTTCCTCCAGGTAGGCCCTGTTTCCGCTGTATTCGAACCGATCCCACAGATGCAGGCAGAGCCAGGCCCCGCCCATCGGCCACATGCCCCAGTTCGCCCCGTCGATCGGGGCGCTCGCCCGCCAAAGATCGGTGTTATGATGCACCACCCAACCGCGGGCACCATACATCTCCTTCGCCGTACGGCCGCCGGTAACGGTGAGATCCTTCACCATGGCAATCAGTGGATCAACGCACTCCGCCAGATTACCGGACTCGACCGGCCAGTAATTCATCTCGGTATTGATGTTGATGGTATACTTGCTTTGCCACGGCGGATTCGTTCCCTCGTTCCACACCCCCTGCAGGTTGGCCGGTTGGCTGCCGGGGCGGGAACTGCTGATCATCAGGTAGCGCCCAAACTGATAGTACAGCGCGGCAAGCTGGGGATCGTTCCCTGCGGCAAAATCAGCAATCCGCTCATGGGTCGGCCGGTGCACGGCATCGGTCTGTCCCAGGTCCAGTTTCACGCGATGGAACAACTCCTGATAATCAGCCAGGTGAGCCTCGCGCAGCTGGTCGGTGGACTTGCCAGCGGCGGCTGACAACGCAGCTTTTGCAATCTTTTCAGGATCTCCACTGACGTCGTCAAAATTGACATAACTGGTGGCTGCAGCGATCAACAACGTGGCTTCGTCCGCATGGATCACGCGGATCGCATCGCCGTCCGCCTTCGCCTGCCCCCCTTTGGTCCTGACTTGAACCCGGGCCTGGTACTCAATCTCACCCTTGATGCCCTGGGCATCACCGCCTCTGCCGTTCATGATCAGCGTATCGCTGCCGGTGGTCTCTATCGAGGCCTTCATCGGGGTCGTCATACCGGCACGGAAAGAGAGCTGCCCGGGCTTGTCTGCCGTAAGATGCACAACGATCACGTCATCCGGCGCACTGGCAAAAACGGTGCGCGTAAACTGCACACCGTCCTTCGTATAGCGGGTAGTCGCCGTTGCCGTATCGAGATCCAGCTCGCGGCGGTAGTTCTCGACATTGGAGGAATCATCGAACGACAGTATAAGGTCACCCACGGTTTGATAAGGCATCTGCCCGCGCGGATGAGCGAGCACCTTGGAATCAACCAATCTGGCCGCCTCGCCGTATTTCCCTTCAAATACCAGTTCGCGGACTTTCGGCAGAGCGTCCTTCGCCTCGGGATTGACCGGAGTGTACGGTCCGCCAGCCCACAAGGTATCCTCGTTAAGCTGCAGTCTTTCCTCTTCTACGGTTCCGAAAACCATGGCACTGATGCGGCCGTTACCGACCGGAAGCGCCTCTTCCCAGCGTTGCGCGGGCTGATCATACCAGAGCAGCAAAGACTGCCCGTTCCCCGGCTCTGCAAAGACTGTCATGGTAAAGGACGCGGCCGCGATGGCAAACATCTGGAGGGAATGCGACTTGGGCAGTCTAAATTTCATATCCACGAACCTTCCTGGACTTTATTTATCAATCCGTGCATGGGGACCAACCGTCGCACCGATAAACATGGTACTCGAATCCGGGACACTGGAGGTGATGATCTTTGCATCGGCATCTTCGATCAGGGTGTTCCAGCCCATCCAGCCCTGCTTGTAGCGGAACGAGCCCTTCGCTTCGTTGATATCGATCTCCAGCGTCACCTTCCCGTTTTCCGTAAGCTCCGCAGAAGCGACTTCTTCCGCCTGGCCGCCCTCAACGCGTTCCAGATAGATGCGGGCGTTGTCGCCGTCCCGCTTCACGGCGAGGAAGTAATGGTATCGCTCGTTCATGAAAAGTACCAGCCCTGCGGAAACTCCTTCGTCCTCCGGAAGCGCCAGTTTGGTCTTCGCCGTGTAGACATTGTGCTGAACGCGGCGGGCCACGTAGCTGGGGTTTTCCGTTCCCGAATAGAGATTGACCGCGCGCGGTGTTACTTCCAACTTGCCGCCATCCAGTTTCCACCAGGTTTCAGTCGGCTCGCGGAACATGATCCATTCCGGGGACAACTCTTCCTCATTGAACCGCTCACGCCATTCGAAGGAACCGTTCATTGGTGTTTTAGACTTGCCGGCCACGACGCCCTCAGGCCCCTTGACGACGCGCGGAACCCGCTCGCCATGCGGCAGGATGCGCGGCCATCCGTCATCGGTCCATTCGACCGGCAGCATGAAGGTTTCACGCCCCATCGCCGAATGTTCGCCATCGTATGGACGCACCGCAAGAAAGACCGCCCACCAGTTGCCGTCCGGCCCGATAATCATATCGGCATGGCCGGTACAGGTGACCGAACCTTTAACGTTACTCTCCAGATCGCGCTGCGTCAGGATGGGGTTTTGGTCCCACGGTTCGTAGGGCCCATCGACTTTTTTACTGCGGAAGATCACCTGCGAATGGTCGGTCCATGTGCCGCCTTCAGCACAGTTGAGATAGTACCATCCGTTGTGCTTGTAGATGTGCGGCCCCTCAATCCAGATCGGCTTCTTCGAGAGGTCGACGCCGCCGTTGATCAGTACCGGCCGCGGCCCGATCATCTTCTGCTGTTCCGGATCATATTCCTGAATCCGCACGGCGCGGTGGCCTTCATACAGCGGCTCGCCATCGGGATCATCGTTGTTCACCACCCATACACGACCGTCGTCATCAAAGAACAGCGAGGGGTCAATCCCGCTGAAATCCAACGGAACAGGGTCGGACCAGGGGCCTGCAGGGTTGGTCGCCGTCACCAGGAAATTGCCGGGACCTTCGATCATGGTGCAAATGACGTAGAAGGTTCCTTCGTGGTACGTAATGGCCGGGGCATAGAGGCCCGCACTCATATTCGGGGCCTTGTAGTCGAGCTGTTCGGGCCGGTGGATCACATTGCCGATCTGCTTCCAGTTCACCAGATCGGTGCTGTGAAAAATCGGAAGGCCTGGAAAATATTCAAAGGTAGAGTTGACCAGATAGTAATCCCCGTCGACCCGGCAGATGCTGGGATCCGGATAAAACCCGGCCAGAATCGGGTTGTAGTATTCGTCTTTCCCAATGGCAGCCTCTTCATAGAATGAGTCCACCCCACGGTAGTCCAGATAGTCGAATGCCACCGGTGTGGCTCCCAGCGAAGTTGTAGCAGCGCATACTGCGGCAAAGCCACATGCGACGTGATTTATTTTCATGCAATCCTCTCCTTGATATTCCTTCATGCAGGCAAATCCTTCGTTTTATGGACTCCCGTCTGAAAACTGAGCAGCTTCAAATTCCGGCCATCATCCGAGCCAGACCTGCGGGCAAACAAACCACATCAGCCGCGTGTAGTTATTCTTTAGCTATGGGCGCCATTCGCCCGCAAAACCGGCCATTTTTTTCGACCTGGACATCAATCACCCGGCGGAAGCGCTCCTACGAATGGAGCCGGGATAGGCCACAAGCAGATTGTTCCCGAATTCATGATCTTGACGATCATCCTCCAGGATTCGATACGGTTGCCCCAAACAGCCCGACAGTGATGACAACAGAATTCATCTCCCTTGGTCCCGACAGGAAAATCCATTAACCCTTAACGTAAAAATCTTCCTCCCGCCCCCGTCATATCTAACATTCTCTATGCTTCCACATGCATCCAGTGCCACACATCGTATCGTGACATCATCTTTCCACTGGTACGCCTGCCACAAATAATTTTCAATCTCCGGAGTGTGCGCAGTTGCCTCAACAAAACAGGGTGGTTGCCCCGCATTAGATGACAGCGTTTCATTGGATGAACGAAAAATATGAAACGCGGGAACCTCTACGATCGTTTGCATGATGTCATGACCTTATTTAAGCTGATATTTCTCATCTCATTCAGAGATAGAATTTATATTTTAAAAACAGGGTTCGAGGCGGTGGCAGGATCTTGGATTAAATGGACTGACCACTCTGATGCAACTTCGACACTTTCAGTCAATGCTGCATTTCATCGCTCATCCCCTGCCCATCCCTTTTAGATGATTTCTTATACACTTTGTCACCTACGAGTTACCTGCCCTGTCCCCATAGGTTAAACGTCCAAAAGAAGCATTAGATCCATATTGCCAACATCCAATATCTTCAATCGATCCTCCCGGGGAGGTTGCGCAGCATGTCGACAACCGGCTTCGGTTTCATTTGCCGATCAAACAGCAAGGGATAATCGGTCCGCCCTCGGACCGGAAAGCCATTCTTCCAGGAGTACCGATCGGATACGCCCCAAAAAGTGACCCGTTCAATCTGTTGGCTGTTAGCAAGAAGGACTTCAAAAATCATGCGGTATTTATCCAGCTGTTCCCGTTCAACTTCCACAGGCAAACCCTCCGTATAAGGGTTCATTTCCGCCCGGTACGCCGTTTGATCACTGATATTTGCGCCGCGGTGGCCTTCTTCGCGCGGCAGCACGCCTACATCAAGCTCGGTAACACTCACCGAGACCCCGCAGCCGACCAGCACATCTATGGCATCCTGAAGCTCTTCCCGGGTCGGATATTCCAGATGCCAATGTCCCTGCATACCAACCTCATGAACCGGAACCCCCTCAGCCTTGAGATGACGGATCATTTGTGCCACAAATTCCGTTTTCTCAATGTCCGTCATGCTGAAATCGTTGTAGAGCAATATGGCATCGGGATCGGCTTCATGGGCAAATCGGAAAGCCATTTCAATGTATTCCGGCCCGATGATTTTCAACCAGGGCGACTCCCGGTAAAAAGCGATACGTTTCTTTTGCGGATTTCCACCTTCATCCGGCGGAAGCGAATCATCTTCCACCATACGCGTATCGACCGCTTCATTCACAACATCCCAGTATTTGATTCGGCCCTTATATCGGCCCACTACGGTGTGAATATGGTCACGCATGCGTTCAATGAGTACCTCACGTGATACTGACTCCCCGTTTTCATCATGGAACAACCATCGCGGTGCCTGCGAATGCCAAACCAGCGTATGTCCCACCACGGTCAATCCGCGCTCTTCGGCATACTCCATGAACTCATCGGCCTGGACAAAATCAAACTGTCCGGGCTGAGGCTGGAGATAGCGCCATTTCATCAGGTTTTCCGCCGTCACGCAGTTGAATTCCTTCTCTACAACTTCCAGCTCCCGCATATCCCTGCGCATCGGCATGGTCCCGCGGCGCGCCCCTCCCTCACTACCAAGCGCCGTACCGATCAGAAAATCGTCACGATACTCACTGGCAAGGGACTCCTCATCTATGCTGACGCACCCGGAGAACAGGGTTGTAACAACGAGCGATAATACAATCTGTAGTACTCTCATTTTAAGGGTCATTCCGTTTGTTTTTTTCAATGCGATCTATTGCAACGCCTCGTAAGCCGGTTTCGGATCATAATTGCGATCAAAGAGCAATGGATAATCGGTCCGGCCGCGAACCGGGAACCCGTTCTTCCATGAATCACCGTCACAGATGCCCCAGAACGTCACGCGCTCTACATCGCGCCTGTGGGATTCGAAAATATCGAATATATCCCGATAGCGTTTGGCCTGCTTTTCCAGTATTTCATCAGGAACAGCATCGCGATATGGGTTGAGTTCATCCTGCAGTTCGTAGCGCTGGCTGATGTCCGCGCCCGTATAGCCGTACGCCAGAGGCAACACACTCAGATCGAGTTCGGTGATATGCACCTTCACTTTCGCGGCGGCCAGTTTCTCGATGGATTCCTCAATCTGCTCCAGACTGGGTGTTTCCAGATGCCAGTGCCCCTGCATGCCTACTGCATGAATGCGGACGCCCTTGCGCTTCAGGGGACGAACAATATTTTTCACCACAAAATCGACTTTCAGCGGATCCGTCATGCCATAGTCATTATAGATTAAAATGGCATTGGGGTCCGCTTCGTGGGCAAACTTGAATGCAAGCTCGATAAAATCCTCTCCGATGATTCCCAGCCACTTGGATTTGCGAAAAACGGCCTTGGGAATCCTTCGCGGCGAACCGTCTGGATTAACCGGATTATCCGGATCCTCAACCCGGATGATGTCCACGGCTTCGTTGACGACATCCCAGTACTTGACATGCCCTTTGTATCGCCTCACAACCTTGTGAATATGGTTCTCCATTCGGTCGATTAATTCCTCGCGCGAAAGTACCTCGCCGTCATCATCCTCGAAAAACCAATCCGGGGTCTGGGAATGCCAGACCAGTACGTGACCGACGACATCCAGATCCAGCTTTTTGGCCAGTTTGACAAACTGGTCGGCTCGATCAAAATTAAATTCACCTGGTCCCGGACGCAACGAGGCCGGCTTCATGAGGTTTTCGGACGTAACACAGTTAAATTCGCGGGCCAGAAGACGCAACGCCTTTTCATTCTGCTCATAAGGTTCATACAAATAGCGTTCCCCCAGGGCAGCACCGATCTGGAAGTCCCGATCATACACGTCCTTCAATGGCTTCCCGTCTCCACAGCAGATGCTGCATAAAAACAGAATTATCAGTCCGGCGGAATAGTATTTCATCGACAGGTCATCTCCTTATATTCCACAAAAAATCAGGCGCCTGATGGAGACGCTGACTCGTTGACTTCGGAAGCAGAATCGCGCCGCTCCCGGCGACGCAGGGCCAGCTCATCACCAATTTGGTAGTTCAGCTCCTTGGAAATCGGATAGAAGAGCAGGATAGCAATGGCGGCAACAATGAACAGGGCAGGAGCCGTGGATGCCGCGATGCGTACCCCCGTAATGGCGCGCTCGGTCAATACCACTCCCTCAGCCCCATCATAGCCATATAGATTAAGAATCCACCCCTGTATCAACCCACCCATACCCAGGCCGAATTTAAGAGCAAAGACAACGCCGGCAAAGGTAAAGCCGGTGGCACGGCGACCGGTCTTCCACTCGGAATAATCCGCCGAGTCGGCAATCATGGACCATAGCAACGGGACCGTAGGACCATAGGCCAGCCCCCAAAGCGCACTCTGCCACATCATGGCTCGGACATGGGTGGACGGGATAAAGAAGAGCCATACTGTAATCCCCGTTGTGAGCACCAGTGCGCCCACGAAAACCATCCGTTTGCCGAACAGTTTCGACAACGGCTTGGACGACAGCACTCCCAGAAACATGGTTAATGTACCGAGCATTCCGAAGATCCCGTAGGCAACACTGGGCACATTGGAATGATCCGGCTTAAGCAAAAATCCGAACGCATCCAGAACCCGGGCAAAACCGGTCGGAGCGACCCCTTCCACCTGCTGCAGCCCCATATTGCCCACAAGGTCCGCCAACGCCTGCTGATCAGCGATTTTCTCCATAAACAGCGGCATGGATCCTCCCCGAACGACCAACATAATGAAAATCATCAGCGTGGAAGAAAACAAAATAACCCAAGGCCGGTTCTTGAAGGTATCGAGCATATCCTGCCGGGCTGATCCCTGCTGATCCGGATCGGGTTCCACCCGCTCCTTGACCGATAAGAAACAGAGAACGAAGAGTACAACGGTTACTAGGGCAAAAATACCCATTGTAATCGACCAGCCTTTGGCATCGTTGCCCTCGCCGAATTTATCCACCAACGGCAGGGTCATGCCCTGAACGATAAATGTAATAATCGTGACCGTGGCAAAACGGAAGGTCGACAGGCTCGTGCGTTCATCCACATCGCCCGTCATCACCCCGTTCAGAGCACAGTACGGTACGTTGTTGACCGTATAGACCGCCATGAGCAGAAAGTACATGACGAAGCCATAGACGGTCTGCCCCGAGGGCGACCACCCTGGACTCGTAAAGGTGAGCCAGAATATGGCGGCAAAGGGCAGGGAAGACCAGATGAGCCAAGGGCGGAAACGGCCCCACCGGGTCTTGGTACGGTCGGCAATAAAGCCCATCGCCGGATCGGTAAATGCATCAAAAAAGCGGCCGATGAAGAATAACCATCCGGCCGCGACATTACTGAGCCCCAGAATCTTGGTGAAAAACAGAAACTGATAGGCCATAAGCACCTGGAAAACCAGATTGGCGGCGCCGTCGCCCAGGCTATATCCCACTTTTTCACGAAACGATAGTTTTTGATGAAAATGCTGCATGCGTCCTCTTTCCTTACAACTGAACAGAGCTTTTTTCTTACAGAAATGGCTAATCTAAACCGGTACGACGGATCGAATCACCTGGAGTCACAAACTTGAAGAGACGGTTGGTTGATCTGTAGCAACTGTATCACGTGGCTTGAGGGGCTCCCGAGAGCCGCCGCCATCAATGGTGCGGATGGTCCCGTCCTCATTATAATTCAGCTCGCATACTTTCGTACTGCGCAGCCAGGTGACATCCCCAGACGGCACACAGTCATGATGGAACAGATACCATTTGTCCTTATATTCAACAATCGAGTGGTGCGTAGTCCAGCCGACTACGGGAGTTAGAATGACTCCTTGATATGTGAACGGCCCATACGGATTGTCGCCGGTTGCGTAGCAGAGCTTTTGAGTATTTCCGGTGGAGTAAGAGAAATAGTATTTTCCCTGATAGGTGTGCACCCAGGCGGCTTCGAAAAAGCGACGGTCATGATCGCCGGCCTTCAACAACTCACCATCTTCATCTAAAATGAGGACTTCACGGGGTGTTTCGTCGAATTCCAGCATGTTTTCACTTAGCTTTACCGCGCGCGGAGTTAATGCCGGTTCGCTATCCGCTGGTTCTGAACCTTGCTCGATGGCTTTGTTGTCACGATAGTTTTGCAGTTGACCTCCCCACAATCCACCAAAGTACATGTAGTGGGCTCCATCCGTATCGAGAAATACACATGGATCAATCGAATAACTGCCGGGGATCGGCATATCCTGCGGAATAAAGGGGCCCTCAGGCGTGTTGCTGACGGCAACACCAATACGGAATACCCCTTCCGGATCTTTCGCCGGGAAGTATAGGTAGTACTTCCCCTCCTTGTGGGCACAATCACAATCCCACATCTGCCGGTCCGCCCAGGGGACATCATTCACTTCCAAAGCAATTCCATGGTCCGTAACCTCGCCATCGATATCATCCATTGAAAATACGTGGTAATCTCGCATATCAAAGTGATCGCCGTCGTCGTTTGCGGGACTTCCCGTGTCGATGTCGTGAGAAGGATATATATACAGTTTATCGTTGAACACATGTGCCGAAGGATCAGCAGTGAACATTCCGGGAACTAGGTATCGTGCATTGTTCATCGTTAGGCTCTCTTTAATCATTAACATTTCTTACTCAACCATCGGTCGAACTCGGACAAATCGCAGAATTCTTGAATATCCAGCCCAGAAAAACCAAAAAAAGACCAAGCATTGACTCTGGCTAAGACTCCATCGAATCCAAGGCCAAAAACATGCCTCACATCATCCAGCGCATCAATCGTCACCATTGAACGCCGTTTCGCGATAAATGAAACACGGACTAAAAGTCGAAATGAAAAAAAGTTGGCCGGAAATTCAGCCGGATGGCGCTGATTTATGCAGGTATTTTTTAAAGCCAAAGGTATCGCCATGATTAAACGTAAACATATTATGCTTTTACTCGAGTGGTACGATTACCGCATCCACCGCGGGGTTGCTCAAATCGCCTGGGAGGCTGGCTGGCAGCTTAACTGCCCTAAAGATCCTGTAACAAATGAGGGCTATCTAAAAGACTGGAAGGGTGACGGATGCATAGCACTCCTGCAGTGCAGAGAAACACTTGAGTATTTCAGGACGCATAACATCCCGCTGGTAGATCTTGGCTTGGGCGAGCATGAATTGCCGATTCCAAGAGTCGTTACCGACAATCGCGAAATTGGTCGTATCGCCGCAGAACATTTCAGGGACCACGGTTACCGGGAGGTTTTTGCCCTTGAACCGGGAGGCATCCCGATGTATCGCGAACGCTTTGATGCCTTGAGAGAGTTCATGGAGATGGATGGAGGGCACGTAACGGCACTCCAAACCGCAGAATCCATGCAACCGGAAGTCATCCAGGAACTATACTGGATTGCACAAAAGCGAAAGAGGCGCTTAGAAGAACTATCGATCGGTTTTTTTGCCTACCAGGACAATATAGCAGCAGAGATGATCTCATTATGCCTTCAGCATGGACTTCGGGTTCCGGAAAACATTGCCGTCCTAGGTGTTGATAACGACGATCTCATCAATACCGGTCTTACGGTGAAACTTAGCAGCATTGACAGTGATCAGGAAGGACTGGGGCGCCGAGCAGCACTTCTTTTGGGCGAAATGTTCGATCCTGTAGAAACATCATCTATGTCGAAAATCGTTCGCCATCCTCCCAAAGAGGTCGTAGTGCGGCGGAGCACTGATTGCTACGCAGTTCGAAGCCCCCTGGTCTCTGAAGCGCTACACTGGATCCAGTTGAATTTTCATACAGGCATTCAGGCAGTTGATGTTGCGGAAGCCATGGGAGTGACACAACAAGGCTTGCAAAAAGCATTTGTATCAAATTATTGCCGATCTCCAGGTCAGGAGATTCGGCTTCAACGCATCCATGCAGTTGCTCACCTGCTCAGTAGTACAGACGCGAAATTGGATGAGATTGCTTTAAACTGTGGATTTAACTCGGTAGACACCTTGATCAGAAGCTTCCGCTCTGAATTCAAAACCACGCCGGGAAACTACCGTAAGAAAAAGCGAGCCAAAGCAATCACCTGATGCCGATCTCGTCATCTTATTTCCACCCAAATCGTCCAATCCTCTTAGTCTGTAAAAACGACATTTCACAGATCGATTACAAACGCTAATCCATCGAGCTCCGTATGGGAGTAGTAGGATACACGCGTTCCGCATCTTCTTTCACCCATGCCCCTATAGGTAAAGACATCAGCTTTTCATGATTATCGTACAACCAGTTCCCGCTTGATCGATGCGCAATAATTTCGCCCCGCCGGTCGAACACCAGAATCAGATACTCCCCGAGCTTCTCTCCTCTCGGCCACTTCCCGCTCAGATCATAATAAAGAATATTGTGAACCTTATCATCCTGATACGTAAAAGCGTTCCCACCGTCCTTTTCCAACTTAAAAGGTGTGCTTTTTGTGTGGGCTATAAGGTGATACTTATCGCGATCCAGATTCTGTACAGTAAACACCATCATTTCAATGGTAAGCTCATGGCGATAAGGTGCTGACGAGGTCTTTCTGACCTTCGCACCAAAAGAGCCTTCGATAATATGTATCGGATTATTCATCGCTGTATACCCACCATCGCTGGTGGTCCATGCGTCTGCGGTATACTCCCGTGTAGGGGCGGATTCATTGTACTCCACCTTCAGTTCGGGTGGATTGCGTAATTCGACATACTCGATATCTTTCTCGGATAGTTGCCCTAGCGGAAGTTTGATCGTCCTTCCCTGTTCATCTTCGACATTGACTGAATCCATGACCAAGGAAACATAACATGCCTCAACCGTCTCACCGTCAATGCTCGTCCAGGTTCGCAGATCCTCTTTGGCATGGAGCACACCGGAGCTCAGGAACAAACCCGACAATGTGATAAAAAACAATGGCTTCATGAAACGCTTCGGCATATGGGAATTGCTGTACATTTTGAATACCTCATCCAATTATAAATCACTAAAATGGGTTGTAACGTTCGTCACCATGGCATCCCCCTGGTACATACCCGCAAGAATCGTGTCCTGAAGCGCACGAGAAAGCGGGGCCATGGCAAAAAGGGAGAAGGTCCGTCCGCCAAAATGATTAAGTTCATATTCTTCGCCCTTGACCTCAACCAACAATACCGCGCAGAACTGCCCGCCGGGTGCCTCACCAACCACCGCATCAAAATCATATTTAACACCGGGCTCGAGGGTAATCCAGTCGCTGCCAACCAGTGTGCCATTCGCACATGGATGTTGCCCCTCTCCCTCCGTTTGCCCGCGACTTCCAGGAGCGCGATCATCCCATTCACTCGCAATCATCCAGGCATCAATCCCCGTCCATGGCAGATTAGCGGCCAGTACTACTTCTTTGTTAATCGCTACCGTAAGGATATCGTCTGCATGGCCCCAGAATCGGAATGTTAGCCCTTCCTGATGGGCAATTGTACCTTCATAATGGGCAGCCCAACATGAACCCATCTGCATGTCGATCGCCTCTCCAAATGACATCGGGCCAGCAAGTGAGGTGACAGGAGGAATGAAAATAGTCGTTGCATACAGTTTGCGTGGCGAGTGGTAGTAATTCTGCAGTCTGCTCTTATTCCATCCTCTTTCCACGAAATCCTTAATGATGCGTGTAAACATCTGATGATCCATATTGGAATTATCGGTTCCGTTCGCATTTTTCATCATGCTGTAAAAGGTCACTTCAAGATCGGCGCCGCTTGTTACCCCCCCGCCGAACAAGGTCATTTCACCTACGTCGGGAAGATCTAGAAACTCTCCCCCAAGCCCGGAACCACCGAGCAACCCCTCTCCTGTGCCCATTAAATCAGGCAGTTGAATTTCAGGCATATCCCGGCTTTTAACTTTGGCCACAATTCGTGACGACGGCTTGGGTTGAGAATTCTTCTGAACCTTCACCTTCGGCTTCTTAATGTTCATTTTAGGTCGTTCAACCGGGGGCGGCGCTTTGAACTCCGGTTCTTTTTTTCCCACCACGGTGAAAACGACAAATAGACCTGCCACAAAAAAAGCAGCAACATGAAAAGCCAGGCTGATAATAAACCCACTTGGGGCCCCTTTGCTCACTTTAGATCTCTTCGATGTCTGGCTCATTTTTTTGTATCTCATTCTTAAAATCTGTCCATTGACTACAGTCTCGCAGGAGCTGTATCCCTCGCGTCAAAGGAGCATTCGGAAAGCTCATAATTACCAGTTTATGTTTAGGGCGGATCAATTTTTGAAGCAATAGGCATTATCGAACCCAAAATACTTAAAAGTGAAACACACCGAAAAAGATTGTGTATTGAATGTTCTGCAAAAAGAAAAAGCCATGAGTTCCTTCTGATCGACTACGATCAGGTTTGGGAAAACAAGAAAGGAA
>JAFGVP010000124.1 GCA_016937945.1 Pontiellaceae bacterium
ACGGCTTTGAAGACACGACCCTCGGCCACGCCGCCCCCGATCTCCTCCACGATCTCGCGGATGGTGATCCCCATCGGCACCTCAATCAATCCGCCCCGAAACACCTTTCCAGCCAGCGAAAACACCTTGGTTCCCTTGCTGTGTCCAGTTCCCATTGCGGCGAACGCCTCCGCGCCGTTTCGAATAATCCAGGGCAGCAGGGAATAGGTTTCGGCATTGTTTACGAGAGTCGGGCATCCATGCAGCCCCTTTTCTGCCGGAAACGGAGGGCGGTATCCAGGCATTCCGCGGCGCCCCTCCAGTGAGGCAATCAGGGCCGATTCCTCGCCGCAGACAAATGCGCCGGCGCCCTCGAAAACCCGAAGCGAAAGCGAATGCCCGCTTCCGAGGATATTGTGTCCAAGCAGCCCCGCCGTTTCCATGTCGGCCAGCGCCTGCCGAACGCGTTTAACCGCCAGCGGATACTCCGCGCGAATGTATAGAATACCCTCTGTCGCACCGACTGCGATGGCCGCCATAATAATTCCTTCAATCACCCGATATGGATAGGACTCAAGGATCATGCGGTCCATGAATGCGCCGGGATCGCCTTCATCCCCGTTCATGATGATATATTTCGTGGCGCCGGACGCCTGTCGCACCAGATTCCATTTCCGGCCGGTCGGAAAACCGCCGCCGCCCCGACCGCGCAGGCCGCTCTTCAGGATCTCATTCACGATCCGCTCCGGATCATCCCACATCAGCACCTGCTTAAGCGCCTCGAATCCACCGAGGCGTCGGTATTCCTCCATATCCGAAGGATTAAGCCGGCCACCGTGCTCCGTCGCGATATGCGTCTGGCGACCGAGGAAATCATCGACCTGCGGGTCACGTACATCGAGTTCGTGTCGTTCCGGCACATTCCGCACGGTGTCGGAATAGAGCTTGCGAAGCCAGCGTTCCGCGGCGGTCCGCACCTTGACAAACGGATGTTCCGGCCGGAAGTGGCGCTCTACGATCTCCTCGACATCATCCGGATTCACGCGGGCATAGAGTACCGGCCGCTCGCCGGGAATCACCACCTCAAGCAACGGGGTCCGGTGGCACATGCCGACACATCCCACGGGTTTGACATCGACGCGGCACTTCAGCGATTCCAGGGATTCCTCGACCGCGTCACGGATTTTAGCACTGCCGCCGGCCACGCAGCAGGAACCCAGTCCGACCCGGATCTCTCCCATTGGCTCGCCTTGCGCAGTGTCATGCTTTGCCCGGGGAGTTCGGTTTGCCTCGTTGGCCAGGAAATCGCGGATCATGTCGGAGACCGTATCGGTTCGTACATGGCCGTAGGTGGTTTCGTCAATCTGTACCGCCGGCGCCAGAGTGCAGCATCCGAGACAAGCGACCTTCTGTACGGTGAATATCCCTTCCGGATCGGTATCGCCCTTTTCAATACCAAGCTCACGGCAGACGCTGGTGTAAACCGCTTCGGAGCCTTTGACGTGACAGGCCGTCCCGTCGCAGACGCTGATCATATGCCGGCCCACCGGTGTGCGCCGGAACTGGGAAAAGAAAGAGGAAACGCCTTCCACCTGCGCCGGTGTAATCGCCGTGGTTTCGCAGATACGCCGCAGAGCCTCTTCAGGAAGATAGCCAAATGCCTTCTGCACCGCCTGCAAAAGCGGAATGACATCAGCCGCGCCGCCCCCGACCCGCGCCACGATCCGGTCCACTTCTAAAATATCAAATTCACGATCCATCTGATTTCATCCGTCGCAACAGAATTCCGACTCATTTTTTCCAAATTATTCTCTCACTCTTTGCGTCTTTGTTTCTTTGCGGTCATTTTTTCCATGCCGGCAGAGTTTATTTTTGCCCGATGCAGAACAGGTTATTTTCACCGCGCACGATAATGCGTCCGTTGATGAAGGCCGGCGTGGCA
Organism: Pontiellaceae bacterium; assembly: GCA_016937945.1. GTDB lineage: Bacteria > Verrucomicrobiota > Kiritimatiellia > Kiritimatiellales > Pontiellaceae > Pontiella. The sequence continues at coordinate 1,922 of JAFGVP010000124.1, forward strand.
TACACCGCTTCGCCCATTTCGATATCCGCAATGGAGTGATAGACATCGGCATCGTCAAAGACATGCATGATGCCGGACAAATCAACGGCATAGATCCGGCCGCCGGCCAGCACGGGCGAGGCGTTGAATCCTTCATCAAACTCCTGCTCCCAGCGGACTTCGCCGCTCCCGGCATCAAGACAGACGATGTCGCCGGCGGATGTGGCAATATAAATTCGTTCCGGGGTGGCCAGCGGACTGGAAATTTCCGGCAGGTATTCATCGTACTGCCAGAGAATTGCTGCTCCATCGTCGCTGAGGCGCAGGGCCGTGGCCTGGGCATATTCATTACCGACAAACAGGATATCCGCGCCGTTAAACGCCGGCGACGGCGCGACTTCCCCGCCGAGGCATTCCACCTGCCACAAAGCGGCTCCCGTTGCAGGATCATACGCAGTCACGTTTTGTTCATCGTTCAGGATGAGAAGCGTTTTCGTTCCGATCTCGATCAGGGCCGGGCTGGACCAGGAGATATGCTCGCGCGGGGTTTCCCAAATCAGTTCTCCGCTCGCCCCATCGAATGCCATGACGCACTGCCGGTCTGCATGGTCGTACTGCACATAAAGCCGGGTAGCATCTGTAATCAGGGAAGAGCCCATGCCGTAAGGATTTTCCGGACATCCGATGTTCAACTGCCACGCCGCGTTGCCGTCCATGTCGAACGCCGCCAGCTCGCCGGTGGCAAAGATGGCATAGACCCGCACACCATCGGTCGCCATGGTGGGAGCGGCAAACCCGGTATCCGGGGAAACCTCCGGCAGCTCACCCCCGGTTTTGACGGATCGCGTCCAGAGCAGCTCGCCGTTACCGGCATCAAAACAGAAAACCTCCTGCCCCTCTTCGTCCGCGCCGGTCATGAAGATCCGATCATTCCATGCCACCGGCGAGTTGAATCCATGAACCGGCACCGCCGCCGTCCATAGCACTCCGGCGCCGGACGCCATATCCCAGCTCAAGGGAAATTCTTCCGTTCCGGCATGCCCGATATTTCCCGGACCGCGCAGCGAAGGCCAGTTCCCGAAAAAAGATTCAGGAAGGCCGGAAAGAGATCCCACGGACGAGTGATCTTCCTTCACATCCAGATCGGCGGCCACCGGATCAAAGCGGGCAAGTACCGCCGACAGATCGCTGCGAACCGAAAATGACAGAAACAGCGAAACCACAACCAGAAAAACGCCGGTCCCGGCCATCAGCTGCCGAAACAGGGCATTCATCTCATGGTGATCGGTCGGTTCATGGATTCCAGCCGTCGGTTTGCGGGGCATGAAATAACGAGACAGCTTAAAACACAGGAAGCAGACCAGCGCACCGCCGCACAGCAGAAGCCCTCCGGTCCGGCGCTGTTCCGCCGAGCTGAAAAATGCCCGGCGCGCATACAGGTCGTAGGTCCGGATCTGTTCAATCAGTGCCTCGCGGTTTTCCGGATGGTCGGCCAGCCGGCTCCGCAGTTCCAGCAGCACGGGATCATTCAATGGATCCATCTGCAGCAGGCGGACGTGGTCCGATATCAGCAGGATGCAGATGATCAGAGAAAACAGGGCTGACACCCATGCCAGGCTCTGCATGATGGCGGCCGGAAGGGAACGTTGCTTAAAATCACTCTTAACAGCCATTATACATCATCCCCTTTTTCCGGAAGTCCCACCGGACAATACTTAAAACAACGGCCGCAGCTGAAACAGGTACCCCGGTCCGGCTCATAACCCGTCCGGGAGCGATAGACCGACACGGCAATCAGTTTAAAGGCAATCACCAGTCCGACGAACCCGCCCAACCAGCGGCCGCCGGCTCCATATCCCTGTTTGATCTGCAGCGCCTCGGCGTACAGGTCATCGGCGGGACGGTCTGAAGCCCGGAAGGTTTCGGAATCGATGGTCGGATGCTCAAAACGACCCAGCTCTTCACCCGCCATCCGTTCAGCGAGCCGGACCGTCGGATGCATTCTGGAAAGCGGCTCCTTCAGCAGGCTTCCGATGCCGACACCGATGCCGATCAGCAACGGAAGCAGCAGGAGCAGCCGGCCCAGCCGTCTTGTGCCCTGCATACGATCTTTCGCCGGCTCCGGCGGCTCCGGTTCGCGAATGGCGTTATAGGGACAGGAATCGGCACAGAGGTCGCAGCGGATGCAGTCGGACGGCGTGATGACCGCATGCCGGCGCGACAAACGCGAGCAGCCGTTCAGCAGCACGCCATACGGGCAGAGAAAACGGCAGTACGGCCGCGCCACAAAGATCCCGACCAGCAACAGGATTCCGCCGAACACCAGCATATTGAATCCGGCGCCCATTCGGAAAAAGCCGACGAACGGGTCGTAGCGGCAGATGATGAATCCCGATCCCAACGCGACCGAAACCACGGTCAGCCCGAGATAGATAAACGGAAAGACCGAGAGCACCTTCTCGACGGCCGGCGGCACTTTCACCGGTCGAATGGCCACCAGCTCCTGTACCGCTCCCAGCGGACAGACCGAAGAACAGAATACCCGTCCGAAAAAGAGTGCGAAAACCAGCGGCGCGGCAAAAAAGACAAGGACGGTAAACGGCACGCCGTACGATGAATCAAAGATGCCGGCGAGAATATTCTGGATCGATCCGACCGAGCAGACACATCCCTTGCGCCAGAAACCGAAATAGATTACCGAAAAAAGGGTCAGCCAGAAAATCTCCCGGCGCCGGCGGCGCTTCAGCACGAGAAATGACGCGAGCGAGAGACAACCGATCAGTACCGCGACGTCCCATCCAGCCATGGCGTTCGACGGCGCCGGCACATGGACCGGCGGATGTTCATATCCGCCCGAAAACTCCGGCATGGGGAATCGGAATTCAGCATGGGCCGCCGGGAGTGAAAACAGCAAAAGGATAATCCACCGGAAACACGCGAAGACGCGAAGATCCGGGAACACATATGCTTTGTTTTTTTGCGGCTTCGCGGTCATTAGCTAATTCTCCGTTCCTGATCCGATTTGAGCAGGTAGGGATCGGAAGCGGGTACGCGCCGGAAGGCGTCGGAGGGACAGGCCTTTGCAATGGCGCACTCATTGCAGTTAACGCAGAGATCATGCTTTACCTGCAGGTAGAGCGAGCCGTTGCCGAAGACGCTGCAGCCCTCGACGCATATGCCGCATCCGATACAAAGATCCTCATTGATCTTATACTGATAGTACGGATTCTCGATGAAGGTTCGCTGGATGGCCGCGGTCGGGCATAGCTGGTTTTCCGCGCCGGTATCGCGCGCCGGTGCGTCGGGACGAAGATAGCCGCCGCACAGATCGCAGTAGCCGCAGATGGAATAGGAGTGAAAGCACTTCACCGCCGACGGAGCCAGCACACAGTGCGTCGCACACCGGCCGCAACGGGTACATTTTTCCGGATCAATCTGCCACACCATGCGGGGCGACAACTGCCGCGCCGCACCGGCCACGGCCGCTC
>JAFGVP010000125.1 GCA_016937945.1 Pontiellaceae bacterium
ACCTGTCCGGGTTGCTAACCGGTGAGATCCAGCCGCCGGCGGGTGTCTTCGATCGCATCATTATCGCGATGCCCTTTGGTGATATGCTTGGATCTTTTTCGAGCGTCGGGCTGGGCATGCCGTCCATGTCGATGTGGGCCGCGGCGATTTCTCTGGCCATCGTCGCCTACGTGCTGGCCTTCGGCGACATCCTGGTGCTCGAAGCCCTGATCGAGGATGCAAACAAGTCCCGTCCGGATGAAAAGATCATCTTCAGTGTGCCCCGGAATCACATCATCACGTCAATCAGGAATATTGTCGAAGGCCTGTTCATGCCCTTCATTTCCCTCTGCGGCCCCCAGTGGACCGGCGGGCAGGCCCTGGTGGTCAACCGATACAACCATTCAACTCCTGAGGAAGAGCCGTCTTACTGGGGCGGGGCGACATCAATATTCTGGGGCATGAGTATCGCGATGGTGTTCCATCCCCTGGTCCAGATCGTGTTGCCGGCCAAGATGATCGGGTTCGGCCTGACGTTGCTGATCCAGGGATACCTGTGTATCTATCTGGCCTTCGCCATGTGCCATACCAACGTCCAACGCGGCATCGCCGGGGTTATGGGTGCCGTGCTGGTGACCGCCAATTACGTCAAGCTGTGGGGTAGCCCGTTCTGGTCCGGGCCGACCCTGGCGCTCATCATCGGGGCGGTGCTCTATTTTTCGCTTGAATATTCGGCGGAAAAGGTCGAAGAGGAGCCAGTTGGCAATATCGACGAGGAAATTGAGCATGAAATCGAAGAATACGACAGCGAACGGTAAGTGACGGTTTGATCTCAGAATGAGGGGCCCGGCCAATTGCTTCCACATGTGAAAGCAATTGGCCGGTGTTTTTTCGGTTTATCTGGTGCTTGCACGACCAGAACGGAGCTACCGGCGGCAACATGGCGTATCGCCGAAAGTGAATTTTTAACAATTCCCCGGGTCGGGAGGCTGGGTGCGGATGAATCTTTTTGTGAGAGTCGGTCTGCCCTATACAATGATTGGTATCGGTGTCGTTTACGGTGGTATCTTCCTCCTGAAGAAAATCATGGCGGAGAGTGACTATGTAGGTACGATGATTTTTGCATGGCTGGCCCTGTTCTGGTTTGTGTACCAGCCGCTGTTCAGAAGGCGGTTGAACGAGGAGAAAAAGAGGATACAGGAGAAAAATGATTGATCCGACCGCTTGACAAGTGCTAGTCTCCTGGTGGATTTGCCGTTGATGTCAGTTGGCGGCAGGGGTTGCAGTGGCCACTGGACGTGACTTGGGTAGCCGCCATTTTCCTCCACATCGATGTGGGACACGTATTCCGGAGCTAAAAGTCAGGCGCCGGAAGCCGCCGAAAAATGGTGGCATGGAAACGACCGCCCCTGACTTCCGGCTCCGGGATCCCCCGGTCACTTCGGTTGGAAAGGATCGATGGGCAATAACCAATGTCATCTGTTTGTCGGCACTATCAACGGCAAAACGTCCAATATAACCAATGAAAGGTGTAATCGACCATGTCCAGAAGTCTTGGATGCGTTCTCGATGAAAGAGCGATGGATCAGCTCAATGCTGAAGAGTCGACCGTTATACTGGCCACGGTTTCTCCGGACGGGTATCCCAATACGACGCCGGTCCATCTCGCTGTCGCCAAGGATCCCCGGACCCTGCTCCTGGGGTTGAGTGTTCATCACCGGGGGACGGAGAATATCCGCGCAAATCCCTACGTCATGATTTGCCTGTGTGAAAAGAATGACCTCAATATATCGATGAAATGCCAGGCAAAAGTAGTTGCTGAACGGCTGAACTCTAACCGGGCGATGTGCGCCGTGGAAGCACGGGTAATCGAAATAAAAGACGATTCAACGCACTCCCGCACTACGTCCGGAATTCGTTATGCGTGTAAAACCGAAAAGGGGGAGGTCTTTATCCGGGATGTTTTCAGAGAATTGAAAGGCATGTAAACCGGACATCTGATGTTAATTAGACGGCGTATTAGTCAGCCCACATACAAGTGCCGTAGCTGAATTTTTTCCCTGTATCCGGTGTTCGGGAATCGGAAGCCGGAATTCAGGGGTGGTAAGGTTTTGGTAAACGGGTAATGCTCACTCCGGCCCTCTGACCGCAGCGTTCCTGTGGCCGTTCCGGTTGGAAAAATTGCCGAACGACAAACCATGTCACCTGTTTATTAGCTTCATTATAATGTGTCCAGTGGCCGAGGATCCGGGCTCGCGTCGGCGGGGTTGCGGTGCTGGTCGGGGTTTTCACTCGATATCGTATTCCTTCAGTTTTTTGTAGAACGTCCGCCGGCTTATGCCGAGGGTGCGCATGGCGGCGGATTTGTTGTTGTTGTGCTCTTTCATTGCCTTGATTATGGCGTTGCGTTCCAACTCGCGTATCTGACTGTTGATGTTGCCGCCGGAGGAAGTGGTATCGTTGCTGATGCCGGTGCGATAGTTCAGCAGATAGCTCGGCAGGTCTTCCAGGTAAACCTTGTCGCGCTGGCAGACAACGGAGGCGTATTCCACTACGTTCTGCAGTTCCCTGATATTTCCCTTCCAGTCATATTCCATAAAGAAATCCATCACCTCCTTCGAGAAATACAGGTGGTCTATGCCTTTATCCGAGGCGATGGATTGGGCGAAGTGATCGACGAGCAGGTAGATGTCGTCCTTTCTTTCCCGTAGGGGAGGGAGAATGATGGAGAAGACATTAAGCCGGTAATAAAGATCTTCACGGAATGATCCTTCCTGGACCATTTTATCCAGGTTTTTGTTGGTTGCGGAGACTATCCTGACATCAACCCTGATGGTTTTGTTGTCGCCGATCCTTTCTATTTCCTTTTCCTGGATCACCCGCAGCAGTTTTGATTGCATGGAAAGATTCATGTCGCCGATTTCATCAAGAAAAATTGTGCCGTTGTCCGCCAGTTCGAACTTACCTATTTTCCCCGATTTATGGGCTCCGGTAAATGCGCCGGAGCTGTAGCCGAACAGTTCGCTCTCCAGGAGGGCCTCGGGAATCGCCGCGCAATTGACTCTGATGATGGGTTTGTTTCTCCTGCTGCTGGCATAGTGAATGGCGTTGGCGAGCCCTTCCTTGCCAGTGCCGCTTTCACCCAGAATGAGAACATTGACATTTGTTTTGGCGACCTTGGAGGCTTTGGCGAGGACCTCGACCAGAAGCCCGTTCTTGCCGATGATGGAATTGAATTCACATGGCAGTTTGGCTTTCAGTTTCAGCTCATCCTTCAGATAACGATTGATGTATTCCATCCGCTCGACCTTGCGGCTGAGCTCTATGGTCTCATCGATACTGCGAAAAACGGAGATAACGCCGATCTTTTCACTTCCTTCGTATATCGGTGTAATGGTCGCGATGACTTCTATGTTGACCGTTTCTATACGGATGCGTTCATTTACGTAAGGTTTGTCGCCGCGTAATACCCCCAGGCACTTCGACGTAGGCTCGACCATCGTCATGCTTTTGCCGATGATTTTCCATACCGGAACCCCGATCAGCTCACTGTAGGCATGGTTGGTGTAGATGATGGTGGTCTCGGAATTGATGATGATGATTGCATCATGCATGGCATCGAATATTTCCGGTACCGGGGCAAGCTTGGACATTGAATTAAGGTGTTTAATGGCGGGATTACGAGTGGATACGGCGCCAAGCAGCAGTCCGTTGCGGTCAACGACGAACATGAGTTCAATGTCGTTGCACTGAAAAAGTTCCTTAGCTTTGATGGCGTTGTCGTTGCCCTGCAGGGGGTCGATGTCTATCGCTTCCACATCGAGCATGTGCCCGGTTGCGTCGGCCAGCAGATCTTTGGTGTGTATATCGGTGAGTTTGAACGTATGGTCGACGACGGGAATGACATTGTATGGGAATTGGGCGCACAATTCCCGTGCTTTCTCCACGGAATGGTCAGGAAAGATGATCGGCAGGGTATCCAGATCAATATCTATCAAGTCTCTTATGAGCATCTCTAGCTAAGCCTTTCTGTCTGGCTGGTATGCGCCGTTCGCCACCGCCACGGGATCCTCTATAACTGTTGTTGGCTGGCAGTTGTCGGGGGCATGATCCGTTAACGTGACTTCCGACCATATAACATCTGCGGAGGGGTGCGCAAGGTGGAAAGGGGCAAATGTGTAAGTGCGCATCGAATCGACTCCCGCAGCTTGCCACGCAGAGGCATAAAATTATTGGTGGTGCCGCCGTGTAGAGGACATATTATCAAACCATGCCACATAATGCGTGACATGGTCACCAACATTTTCCTCCGCATCCAAAATTCGGAATTCGGTCAGGCGGCTGACCTGCATTCCGGCCCGTCGCTTCGGTTTGTTACCGGGCGGCCTCATGCTCTTTTTCCGCGACATGGTGTTCGCGGATGGTTTCAGCCGGCCACCCCGGAAACGTCGCGAACTCATCGCAGTGCTTCTGGCCGTAGAGGCTGCCGTCCCCAGGTGCCAGTCGGAAGTGCGGAGGATTTTCATTTCACATCTTTTTTGCCACGTAGACGCCGTAGCCGTAGAAATCGCGGTATTTTTCATAGAGGGCGATCTCGTGTTTTTCCGCAGCGACCACGGCCCGGGCCTGGTCGCTACGGCCATGCCGCTGAAGGAACTCGGCGAAACGCTGTTCCATGGGCCGGTAGTAGTGTTCCAACCAGCAATGAGCCGGCAGAACGAAGTATGCCTCGGGACGATAGCCGTGCCGCTCGAGAATGCCGATCTTTGCCGAGGCGACATCGATTTCGGGGTATTCCTGCTCCCAGTGGGACTGGATTTCCGGCGGTCGTTCGGCGGTAAACCAGGTTATTTCGGAAACGACGAGCGTTCCCCCCGGTTGCAGAAATCGTTTCCAGGCCGCCACCCCGGCCGTGAAGCCCATGTTGTATATCGCTCCTTCGGACCAGATCAGGTCGAATTCCGCCGCCGCGAACGGCAGGTCATCCATGGAACGGTTCAGCGTCGTGATCCGGTCCGCCACGCCCTGCGCGTGCGCTCTGGATTGAAGTTCATCGAGAAATTCCGGCAGAAAATCCACCGCAGTGATGTCCGCGTCCAGTTCCCGGGCGAGCAGAATGGTCGAAGCCCCCGTGCCGCAGCCGATATCGGCGATTTTCAGCCGGCGCGAGTGGTCGAGCCCGGCCAGCTCCAGCGCCCGCCTGGTTTCGGCGTCACCGCCTGGTCCCTGCCGTTTTGCGGGCCGGTGGAGGTCGATGAGAAGTTGAAAATCGTTCATGATTTTTCCTTTGGTCAATTTGTTTGGGCACCACGTACCGTAAACCGGGGCATGGTGTGCCGTGCTCCGCTTCGGGCCAGAATTTTCCGCCCGTCGGTTTTGCCGGCTACGGCGTGTCAACCGATCGGAAGCACGACGGATTAACGCCGAACCCTGCCTTTATGAACGCCTCTTGCAGGTGTTCGTCAAGCTGTCGTGGCGCTTCTGCTCGTACAGCAGGCGTACCGCGAATCCGGAGCTGTTACGGCGCCATCCCGTTTTGCCATATTGTGGCACCGTTTACGAGTTTATCCCGGTTATATGTTGACGAAAAATTCCGGCTCGTTCTATTGTCGTTTCCAATATCACCGGCGGCGGATATGATCAAGACATTGCCCGGTTGTGGCCGCCCAAACCCGCTCTGGCGGGGCTTGAACAAGGCCGTTTTCTCCGTCCCGCTCGCCGGGAAGCTTTTAGCCGCAATGCGGGCTGAAGCGCACCGCACCCAACCAGCTGAGCCGCAGGACGGGCAACAATAATCATCCCGGACAACACCGGAAAGAAGGAAACTCTCATGGCAAACCTTTTCACCATGATTACGACCCGCGGCGACGGTATCGCGCTGCAC
>JAFGVP010000004.1 GCA_016937945.1 Pontiellaceae bacterium
AGGTCGAGGGGGCGGGCCTCTCTTCCGGCGGTCACATGGCGCGCCGCGTCAAGATGACCGATTTGGCCATCTTCTGCCGCCAGCTGGCGATTTCCGTCAATGCCGGCGTCACGCTGCGTGATTCGCTGGAAAGTCTAGGTGCCGAGCAGGAAAATCTGACGCTTAAGCATGCTGTGATGGGGATTGTCGAGCAAATCGGCAATGGCAAAAGTTTTTCCGAGTCAGCGGCGAAATATTCGCGGATCTTTGACTCCATGTTCTGCGGCCTGATCAAGGTGGCGGAAGAGTCGGGCAAGCTTCCGCAGACCCTGAAGCAGCTCGCCTCATACATGGAGCGTGCGGACAAACTGCAGCGGCGGGTCCGGGCGATGTCGACCTATCCCATGTTTATCGGGATCTTCTTTGTCCTGGTCTGCATTGCCATGACCCGCTTTATCCTTCCGAAGTTTACCGCGGTGTTTTCTGGACTGGGAGGTGAACTTCCTTTGATTTCAAAAACCGTTTTTTCGGCCAATCAGTATATTCTCGATCACTTCTGGGTCATTCTGGGAATGACTGCCGGAATTTTTTCGGCGCTTATTCTCTATGCCCGAACCTCGGATGGGATTCGGCGAAAGGATCGGCTGGTGATTGCCCTGCCGCTTTTCGGAAAATCGATCAAGAAATATATCCTGGCCCGTTTCTGCCGCAGTCTGGCCATCATGGTGCAGAGCGGCGTGCCGATTTCGACGGCCCTTGAAATCTGTGCTCAGGCCACCGGGAATCATCATATGAAAAAAGCGGTGATGGATGCACGGAACATGATCATGACCGGCGGCCTGATTGCGTCAAGTTTTGAAAAATCCGGCATCTTTCCTGCTTTAATTATCCGCATGCTTTCGGTAGGGGAGGAATCGGGCCAGCTTCCGGAGGTGCTGGAAAATGTCGCGGACCTGTATGACGATCAGGTGGAGGTTTCCATTGTAACTTCCATGGCGCTGTTCGAGCCGTTGGTGATCTGTATTTTCGGTGCCTTTATTCTGGTGATCGTGCTGGCGATTTATATGCCGATGTTTTCGATGTCGTCGGGCATGCATTGATTGGAGGCGGAGCAGAAGGAATGAAGATGGATTTTGAAGGGAAGGGATTTGGCCGGTTCTGGTTTGGTTTTTGCAGGCGGGACGCCTGCGGTACGGATTCGGGAAGAGTTGGCGGAATGTACCGCGGCCGTCCCGGCTGTCTGGTTTTGCAACCAGGTAATAATCGCGCAAGGAAAAGGAGCCGTGTATGGATGGTTTGAGATTTTGGATGAATGCCCCGGAATGCCGGGGCGCGGGGCACAAAAGCTCCGGCAGTGAAGGTATGAAAGTTAATAACAACCAAGGAGAAAAATGATGAAGAATAAGAAGCAGAAAAAGTCAGGTTTCACATTGGTGGAATTGATGGTTGTCGCAATTATCGTTGCGATTCTGGCAGCAGTGGCCATTCCGCTGATGACCGGTAACACCAAGCGTGCAATGGCAACGGAAGCAGACGCCGGTATCGGAACGATCGCCTCCGCCATGCGTATGTACAAGGCTGAAAACGGATCGTATCCGTCTGCTATATCGGCCATCACAAACACCGTTTCGGCGGCCGATCTCGATGGTCAGTTTTTTGATGGTGCCAACTACAGTATTGCCGATGAAGTCATCACCTGTGCCGGTAACGCAACCAGTGGTAAGGGGGATGGTGAAGGTAAGGCAAATGGTCTGACCACGTCTTTTGACGTTGGTGAAGGTACCTGGAGCCGTAATTACTAGTAATTGACTGTTACGGCAGGGGGCGTCGTCAGGATGCTTCCTGCCGGGGTCCTGTTAAACGGACAGGTAGATGATGAACGAAAATGTTGCAGGAATCAGTATTGCGGATGGAGTGGTGAGCTGTGCTCGCATCGTGCGCAGGGGGCCTCGTAAAATCGGGCTGACGCACGCCGGTTGGGCAGAATATGCACCGGACGCATCCGATGCTGACATAGCAAAGGTAATCCGCCGGCTATGGAAAAAGACCAAAATGCCGACGCGGTCCGTCTGCAATGGGCTGCAGTCGCGTTCCCTGTGCGTTAAATATTTTCGTTTTCCTGAGTTGCTTGAGCGTGAACTGGCTTCCGCACTTCGCTACGAGGCGGAAGAATCGCTTCAGCTGCCCCCGCATCAGATCGCCTATGACTGGCATCTGAACCGCCCTCGTAACGGGGCTGATCCTTCTGCCAAGGAGCCGCTTAACGGGGTTTTGATTGCGGTAGCGAAGCACGAAGTGGTTCGTCAGCTGAACCTGCTCAAGAAGGCCGGGCTCTATCCCGTAATGACGGATGTCGGCTGCACCTCTTTATGTAACCTGTATCTGGCCCTGCGCGGGGAAAAGGTGAATGCCAACAATGCAGTCTGTGTTGTAAACCTGACGCGGTATAACGCGGACATATCCATTTTGTACAACGATCATTTTATCTATCCGCGTACAGTCATTTCCCGTTCGGCGGAATGGTCGGTTAAGGTCCAGTACCTGATCGAAAATATTTCCGATGCCTTGCTCTACTATCATGTAAAGGTTGATAAGGCACCGGTAACACAGCTGATCCTTACCGGGGCCCTGCCGGAAACAAAGGGGTTCGTGGCTCAGATTCATGACACGATCGGTCTGCCGACAGAGGTATGGAGCCCGCTGCGTGATGAGAATTTTGTGGTGTCGGGCCGGGTGAAAACCACGGCGCTCGACAATGCATTCAGCCCGTTTATGACTGCCAGCCTGGCGCTGGGATTGAGGAATGCCTGAGATGACCGATTATACGATTAATTTGGCGCGATCACTGACCGCTTCGCCGGAAGAGCGTCGCCGGTTTTATCGGGGTATGATGGTATATCTGTCCGTCTGCGGACTGGGCCTGACCATCGCGGCTTACTTTTTAGCGGTGAATCTGAGTGTCTGGTGGAATGCCCGACAGGATCGCGAGCGGATGCTTTCCACCGCGGTGGCCGTTTCCGGATTGAGCCGGATGGATTTTGATCAGCCGGAAGATCAGTATCTCATGCTGAAAAAGCCCTCCTCCCAGGTGGAGTCGCTGGAGCAGTTATTGAAAAAACGCGTTCAGCTGGTACCGGTGGTCTACAATCTCTTTGCTGAAATGCCGGAGGGGGTTGTTCTTCAGAGTCTGGTGGCCAACAAGGAAAAAATGGCATTCGGGCTGGTGCTTCCGCAATCTACGGCCTCGGAAAGCGGCGATCCCGTGCGCAGCCTCAGTACTGTGTGGGAAAAAAACGACGAACTGATGCGGCGGGTAAAAACCATTCGACCGGTTACGGGCGAGCGGCGCACGTCGGGGTCAAATTCCGTTTTCTTTGTACAGTTTGAGTGTACCCTGAATTAGGCAGGATTTGGATATGGATGTAGGGACTTTCAAAGCGAGTGGCGCACGCCTGACGGCATGGCTGGTAATTCCGCCGGTACTCATTGTCGTATGTGGTGTCGGAGGGGCGTTGCTGGAGCGCCGGGCCCATTGGGAAACCGCCCGGATCGAGGCACTGTCCGAGGCCCTTCCGCAACTGGTGGATGCCAGGATGAATGCACAGCTGCTGCTGGAGCATTTCAAGGAAACCGGAGGAAGCATCCAGTCGGAGGAGCAGCTGATTGCCTTCCTTCGGGAAACCGCCGTTCACGCCGGGTTTTCGGTGGATACGCTGAAGGTCGATCGTGAAGTGGCCGGTAAGGGCCGCAATACGGATACGCTGGCGGCCTCGGTTAAAGGGACCGGGACGTTGGCCGTTATTCAGCAGTTTATGCGGGATGTCGGCGCGTCGCAGGATTTGCTCTCCGACGACGCCATCAAGCTTACGCAGGCCCATGTTGATGAATCCGGAGAATACCGGGCGGAGCTGTCATTTGAACTGCTGCTTTTTAATGCGGCAGGAGGTGCAAAATGAGTGTCGCAAAAGGGCAAAAGGCGAAGGATGCGCCCGCAGATCTGCGTTACGAGGAAGTGTCGCTTAAGCTTCCGCTGATTATTCTGGTTCTGTCGCTGGTTCTGACCGGCGGTCCGCTGGCGTGGGGCCTTGTAAAAGTTAATGAGGACGGGGAAGCCTCCATCGGGGTTTCAAAATATCTAACGCTTGCCGACGGCGCCGCAAAAAACATTGCTTTGGTGAAAAATGCCCTGCAGGGCCGCAAGGAGGAGAGTCAGCAGGTCAAGGATGTGGTGACGTTGGTCGTTCCTGAGGTGGTCATTGTGGAAGCGGAAAAGACCGAGGTTAAGGGACCGAAGCCGCTGGACGTGGAAATCCATGGAATTTATTTCAGCCGGAACATGCCGTTGGTGGATCTTGATGGCCAGACCTATCGCGTCGGCGATTCCGTGCAGGGATATCGGATTACGAAGATCAGCGAGACCTCAGTCCATTTTATCGGTCCAGACAACAAAGCGGTGGTCAGGGACATGTATGAAGATCTGTTTGTCAAAGGGAACTAGCATGGGTGGTCATAATGGCTTCACCCTTGTGGAAGTCATGCTGGCCATGGTGCTGTTTTCCATTCTGGTGATCGGTGGCATGATGTTTGTGTCCCGCTCCGGCCAGATCATTTCCGAACAGCGCGATAAGCGCGCAACGATTGCCGCCGCCAACCGGCGTATGGAGCTGGTACGCAGTGTGCCCTATGTCACCTATGTCGAGGAGTGGGGGATCGGTTCGGATCCGGTATATCTGGAGTATGATCGTGATACGGATTCCTTCTTCCGCTCCAACTCGGATCCGGAGGAGGAGATCGAGATCAATGGACGCAATCATCGGATCATTACCCTGGTCCGGCTGGTGGATACATCATCCGGAAATTTTACAACGGCAAAGTGTCTGGAAATCGAAGTCCGGATGGCGGCTCGTATAGGCGGGCCGGAAAATATTGTTTTGAAAAGCTATTATTCAAATTAGGCAGGAGGTGTTCCATGAAAACGTTACGGGCACTCCGAAATAAATGCAGAAGAAACCGCGATGGCGGTGCCTTGCTGATGGTGTTGATGGTTTTGATGGTCATGAGCATTCTCGGTCTGGGCCTCATGGCGCAGGGCAGTTCCGATGCGGTTGAGACGGTTCGGGATCTCAGCCGGGCCGAAGCCTTCTGGATGGCCGAAGCGGGACTGAATGAGCTCAAGGCGATCATCACCCTGGAAGAGAACCGGCGGCCGCTGGATCGTTATGACCTGGTAAACGAGGATGCTCCGGTGCTGTCCAGAACCTTTGAAGGGGTCGGGTCTTATGAGGTCTATGTTCGCGAAGCCACTGCGGAGCAGGGTGATGAGGGAATGCACTACGCGGTCGAGGTCATCGGACGCTCCAAGTCGGGCGCGGATCCGGTTCGGTTGACTTCCGCCCTGCGTCTTCCAACCATTTCAGAGGACGTGTACACCAGTAACGATGAAGGCAGTATCTGGTTTTCGAATTCCGATAAGATCTACGGGCCGATGCGTACGAACGGCCGATTGAACATTGATGGAACGCCGACGTTTTACGGCTATGTCAGGACATCGGCCAGTACGGTGAATTATGACAGCGACTCAGGCCGGTTGGGAACATACATCGATCCTCGGGTATTTACGGCCGGACTGGAATTCGGTGCGCCGGAATCAGACTTTAATCCGGACCTGATTGATGAAATGGAAGAGAAGTCGGGTATGGCACCGATCGAATCGGATTGCGATATCAGCTTTATCAGCGACAGTCGCTATGTCGTCTCCGAACAAGTGGCAACGACCGCATACCGAGACGTGACGGTGATCGTTGATTATGAGTTTCAGGAAGAAACGTATTATGATCGTCGAGGCCGTCCCCGAACCCGCTGGGTATTGGTACCGATCTATGACACGCGCGAAGAAGCGTACACTGTGTGGACTACGGTTTCCTCCACAAATTATATCGATTCAATCGGGACGCCGGATATTGATGATAACATTATTTATGTTACCGGCGATGTAACGGTTCATGGCGAGGTCGGCGGGCGAGTTTCCGTCGTTTCTGAAGGGAAGATTACGATTATCGACGATATTATCTATTCGTCTACGATCAGCAATCCGGACCATACCGAATGGGCGGACGATTATGAGCCGGACAGCGATGAGACGTTAGGCCTTTATGCCAAGGAGATGGTGCAGATTGATCAGATTAACCCCTGGGATGATATTAATGTCCATGCGTCGATATTTGTGACAGAACAGGATGTCGGGGACTCATTCAGTCGTGGCTTCTGTGTGAACGGGACGGACGCCTCGACCCGGTTGGGAGAACCGACTATCAATCTATACGGAAGCATCATGCAGTATCAGCGGGGCGGCGTCGGCTATCTGGGCGGTTATGGATATGTGAAGCGTTATTGTCATGACGAACGGTTCCGCCTGGCTCCGCCTCCGGGTTCTCCCTATGCGCCGCCGGAATTTTTCGGATGGAAGATGGCGGATCTATGACCATGAAGCCGGAAATCAGCAAGGACGGAAAGGCTGTTCTATGGATCCTTGGAGGGATTGCATTCGTATGTGTCCTGTTGGTCTGGATGGCGGTTCATGAATCATCCCGAGCAAGGAAGCGACGGGAAAACCATCCGCCGCCGATCTATCGGGAGGAGCTTGAGGATTCCGGCCCGGAGCTGGAACCGTTGCCGGTGTTCCGAATGCCGGAGGAAGAGCAATCGGATGGTCAGGACATGCCGCAGAAAATAATATGACGACGAATCGATCAGCGTTCACTCTTATAGAGCTCATGGTTGCGGTTCTGGCCGGGGCGGTCTTTGCATTGCTGGTTGGCAGCATGCTTATTTTCAGTTATCAGGGGTGGTCTGATAATAACCGGAAGGTGGAGCAGCATCGCGATGCCTCACTGGCGATGGATACCATTGGCCGTTTGATCCGTCAGGCCAGGATGGGCGAGGATCAGGTTCATCGTTCAGAGGATGGCCGGACACTTTATTTTGAGTCCACCGGAACCACGAATGTCAGCTGGCTGGGGGCGCAATTGATCTACAATCCATCCGGACTGCCTTTGGTGCGGGACGGCGTCCTGAACTTTCTGGCGAGCGATGCAAATCTGGATAATACGTGGGATGTTATTCTTCAGCTGTACGATCCGGAGTCCGGCGGCTCAATCACGATGACCGGATCCTTCACGCCCCGCAACAAGAGCGAGGAAGAATAGCCGGACGATCGATATCGCATTTTTCGAAATGCCGTAGCCGTTTCAAAAAGCAGGCGGGACGCCTTCGTTACGTGTTGCAGGTATTTTTCTTGAAAATGCCCGTATTCCTGTTCACTGGTTTTCCGCCGTAAAACGGCCGGCGCGGCGCCGGACCGCGCAAAACCGTTCCGCCTGTTTAAAACAGAACTCCGTTCGGGGAATCGTCCTCGGCGCTCTTATCCCACCAGCGGCCGGGCTCGGTACCGATATATTTAATGATCTTGGTCGTCATCCGGTTTCCGCGCGATTTGACGCCCTTGACGGCAATGGCCGACGGATCAAATTTCTGCTGGTTGATCCGCTGGTTCTTGGCCGGTTGGTACTTCAGGTAAATGCTTTCCGGCGTACCTTCTGTCAGCAGCTGGAGCTTGGATTTTTCTCCCTGCGACATGTAATACTCCTTGTTCATGATGGCGCCGCCGATCTTGAACCGCTTGAGATAGCTGATGCGTGCATCGGTGTATACGACGGTAAACAGTTTGTCGCGGTCAAAGATTTCGCACCGCTCCATGTTGCCGTCGACGAAAAACTTGTCCGGCGGCGGAATCACCATGTATTTTCCGTCGTTCCATACCACCAACAGTTTGTCCAGGGAGGAGCATTCGAGAATGGTCTCGCCCTTGACGTTGGTTCCGATGAATCCGTTTTCATCCTGCTTGATCTGCAGTTCCGTGGCTGTCAGTTCACGCACTTCCACTTCCTTGAAGCTGGTGCTCTGGGTCATGCGCGGATACTCATCGCGGTACTCTTTGATGAGTCGTTTGATGTAGCGGATCGCATAGCCGGTGAGTGCGCCGAGATCCTTTTCAACCTGTTCCAGTTCGGCAAGGATGTCTTCGATATCTTTGCGGTTTTTGTTGATGTCAAACAGGGAGATGCGCTTGATGCGTACACCCAGCAGCATTTCAATGTCTTCATCGACAATTTCGCGTTTGAGCTGGTTTTTGAAGGGTTTGAGTCCGTCATAAACGGCCTGGAATACGGCTTCCAGGGTTTCGCACTCTTCGATCCGTTTATAGACCCGGTTTTCCACGAAGATCTGCACGAGGGTCTTGTTGTGAAATTCATCAAGCAGCTTGTTTTTGCGCAGGGTCAGCTCGCCTTCAAGAATTTCCAGCAGTTGGGCGGCGTTCTCGCGCAGGACGTCGTCGACGGTCATTTCGACCGGGCGTCCGGCCCGCAGGCAGATCAGCCGGCTCGATACCGACGTCTCGCATTTCGTGAAGGCATAAAGTGCCTGAATCGCTTTGTCCTGAGAGGCGCCCTGCGAAAGGGTCAGTTCGATCTCCACCTTTCCGGCGGTAAAGTCGTCGATGGAGCGGACCGGAACTTTTTTCTTTTTAACGGCATCCTCAATGGACGACATCAGCGTATCGGTGGTCACGCCGTGCGGCAGTTCCGTGATGACGAGCCGGTTGTTTTTCCGTTCCTCGATTCTTGCACGCAGCTTCACCTTGCCGTTGCCCTTGTTGTATTCGGACACATCCATCAGGCCGCCTGTCTGGAAGTCCGGCAGCAGATTGAGCTCGACCGGCGTCCGCTTCTTTTCGCGCAGGATTTCGATCTCGGCTTCCAGCAACTCAATAAAGTTGTGCGGCAGGATACTGGTCGACAGGCCTACGGCAATTCCTTCGGCCCCCAGCATCAGCATCAGCGGCAGTTTGGAGGGGAGGGTGACCGGTTCCTTATTCCGTCCGTCATAGCTCGGGATCCACTCCGTGAGCTCCTTGTTGAAGATTTCATTCCGCGCAAGGTTGGTCAGTCGGCATTCGATATAACGTGAGGCCGCCGCCCGGTCGCCGGTATAAATGTTCCCGAAGTTTCCCTGTCCTTCAATCAGGTATCGCTTGTTGGTCAGCGTCACCAGGGCATCGGCAATCGAGGCATCGCCGTGCGGATGGTACTGCATCGTGTGTCCGACAATGTTGGCCACTTTGATGAAGCGGCCGTCATCCTTCTCCTTCAGCGAGTGCAGGATGCGGCGCTGTACGGGCTTGAGCCCGTCTTCCAGTGCAGGAATGGCGCGGTCGCAGATGACGTAGGAGGCATACTGCAGGAAGTTGTCGTCCACCAGATGCTTGAGCGGACCGTGGTCGCCCTTGAGCGGATCAAACCTTTTATCTTTGTCCCGCGCCGGCAGTTCTTCTTCGGACTCAGTTTCCTCTTCTTCTGTTTCGGGAACTTCCTCGATGTCTACGGTTTCTTCAGCCGTCTCTTCCTCGGGGGCTTCCTCTTCGAAAAGGTCCAGTTCGTCGTCGTTGTTATTCTTAGCCATTATTTCACTTCACTTCTTATGGGTAGGTTATCGCCACAAAAAACACAAAAATGCACGATATTTAGTCCATGACAAATTTTTTGATATAGAGTTTCGGGGCTCCGAA
Source organism: Pontiellaceae bacterium (assembly GCA_016937945.1). GTDB lineage: Bacteria > Verrucomicrobiota > Kiritimatiellia > Kiritimatiellales > Pontiellaceae > Pontiella. Next base: position 9,605 of record JAFGVP010000004.1, read on the forward strand.
GTTGACCAATAGACCAGATCGGATTCGTGCAGATTTAAGATAGCCGAGACGTTGGGCTATGTGTTCATCGCTAATGTTGCGGCATGCCTCGAGTTCAACAATAAGACAATCTTCAACAAACAGGTCTGTAAAATATTCTCCAAGCAATGTTCCGTCTTCATCATAAACATTCAGTGGGTGCTGTTGCTCTATCCTCAGGCCCATTTTTTTCAGTCTGTGAGCTAAAGCATTTTCATATATTTTTTCGAGATGTCCATTCCGATGATAGGTATGAATTGCAAAGCTGGTTTCGCGAATAATATCACACAGCTTATTGATCTCCACCGGCGCGGCTTTTTGTGTTTTTTTGTATTTTTCGTGGCTAGCCATTAATTCGCGCCTTCTCACATCGATTCCGCGTCAATCACCAGGTTTTCCATGATATATTCCCGGCGTTCGGGCGTGTTTTTTCCCATGTAGAAGGAGAGGACTTCGGATACCGAGTGGTCGCCTTCAACCGTCACGTCCGTAAGGCGCATGCCGTCGTCGCTGATAAAGTCCTTGAATTCCTTCGGCGAGATTTCCCCGAGTCCTTTGAATCGGGTGATCTCGGCGCTGCGGCCCAGCTTGTCCAGTGCCTTCACCCGTTCGGCTTCGGAGTAGCAGTAAATCGTCTCTTTCTTGTTCCGCACGCGGAAGAGCGGCGTTTCCAGGATCTTCAGGTGGCCGCGCCGGACCAGCGAATCGAAGAACCGCAGGAAAAAGGTAATCATCAGGTTCCGGATGTGCAGGCCGTCAACATCCGCGTCGGTGGCGAGGATCACCTGATTGTAGCGAAGGTTATCCGTACTCTCCTCGATGTCGAGCGCCCGCATGAGGTTGTAGATCTCAACATTTTTATAAAGCGCATCGCGTTTCAGGTCGCACACATTGAGCGGCTTGCCCTTCAGCGTAAAGATGGCCTGGTTGTTGGCGTCGCGGCAGCTCACCAACGAGCCGGCCGCCGACTGACCTTCGGTAATGAAAATCTGCGATTCCAGTCCCTTGTCCTTCTCGAAGCTGTAGTGGTTTTTGCAGTCCTTGAGCTGGGGAATCCGGATGGATACCGACTTGGAGCGCTCGCGGGCCAGCTTCTTGACCGTATTGAGCTCCTTGCGCATCTTCTGCGTTTCCTCGATCTTGGTGATCAGCTTCTTCGCTTCGGTCGGGTCGCGGTGCAACAGCTCCATAACCGCTTGAGAAACCTTGGCAACCAGATCGGACCGGATCTCCGAGTTGCCGAGCTTGTTCTTGGTCTGGCTCTCGAAAATCGGTTCTTTCAGCCGGATCGCTACGGCACCGAGGACGCCTTCACGGACATCATCCCCATCAAATTTCTTGCCGGCATAATCATTCACGCCGCGCAGCAGGCCTTCACGGAACGCTGAAAGATGGGTGCCGCCGTCGGAAGTATACTGGCCGTTCACGAACGAATAGTACTCTTCGGAAAAACGGTTGGTATGCGTGAAGGCAAATTCAAGCGTGGCATCCGAATACAGGAACGGCACATAGATTTTTTCGTACTGGCTCTCATCGCGGATCAGATCCAGCAGGCCGCCTTTGCAGTGGAAGAGCTCGCCGTTGAAATAGATCTTCAGTTTTGCATTCAGGTAGGCATAAAAACGCAGCCGGCGTGCGAGGTGGTCCTCGTTAAACTTAAAGTTCTTGAAGATATCGCCGTCGGGAGAAAATGAAACCAGCGTACCGTTCGGCTCATCGGTCTTTCCCGACTCCTCCCGGATCAGGTTGCCCAGCTCAAACTCCGCCTCCGCAAATTCGCCGTCGCGATGGCTGCGCACGAGGAAATAGGTCGAAAGAGCATTAACGGCTTTGGTTCCAACTCCGTTGAGGCCCACGCTGAACTGGAAAACGTCGTCATTATACTTGGCGCCGGTGTTGATCTTCGAAACACAGTCAATCACTTTGCCCAGCGGAATGCCCCGGCCGAAGTCGCGAATCGTTACAAGGTCGTCCTCGATCGAAACGTTGATGCGATCGCCATGCCCCATGATGAATTCATCGATGCCGTTATCAATGACCTCCTTGACGAGAATATAGATCCCGTCATCATAGTGCGCCCCGTTGCCCGTGCGACCGATGTACATGCCGGTACGCAGGCGGATATGCTCCAGCGAGGAGAGCGTTTTGATTTTGTCTTCGGTATATTCGTGCTTCTTCTTTTCGGCCATATGGCTAACGTCCTCTGAGACCACAAGATGTGGATGTAATTAAGCTTCAAACCCACAAAATATAGCAATTCAGGGGGGCGGCATCAAGTGGTTCGCCGGGCTTTTTGGCTGGCGGGGCCGGCGTGTCGTAAACCTTTACGGGGTCTTTACATCCACGAAACACGCTTTATCATGGGCTCTTTATGTTGGGAGATGACTGCTTCGGTGACCGGCAGACAGGAAAATATGGGGCGTAAACGGAAAAGGAAAATCCGGCAGGTTTTGCAGAACCTCACCCTTGTGGTGTTGTTGGTCTGGCTGGTCCAGCAGGGACGTTTCTGTGTTCCTCGGCATATCGAGCCGCCGTCCGGCGTTCAGCCCATCGAGGTGAAAATGGAAACCACCTCGTATTGCCATTGCGGACGATGCTGCAGCTATAAATGGTTTTTCTTCGTTCCCTATCAGAAACACGGGGCCATGGACTATCGGCTGAAACACATCGGGGTCACTTCGTCCGGCGCCACCGTGCGCCCCGGGACCATTGCGGCCGATACCTCCATCTATCCCTACGGCACCATCATGTACATTCCCGGTTATGGATATGGCCGGGTGGAAGATACCGGCGGTGCCATCAAGGGGAAGCATATCGATCTATATCGGCCCAACCACTGGTATGCGCGGCAATGGGGGGTGCGAACCAAAAACGTCAAGGTGTGGCTGCCTCCCAAAAAAGGCAAGACCTGGTCATTCACTCCGACCGTGGATGGGCCGTCATTACTCGGAAACATGCTGCCTGTTGATACTTTCGATGGCGACGATGAGCCGGAATCCGGATCGGCGGTTAGCATCGAAGCGCCGGATTCTCCGGAATCGACCACTAACCGGTCGACCCTTTCAGAGACTGACGAACAAATCCCCTTGCCTTAAGCCGTCCGTTTCCTGTAATGCTACCGACCAATTTTTACAAAAAGGGCTCGTAGCTCAGTCGGTCAGAGCAGGAGACTCATAATCTCTTGGTCGGGGGTTCAAGTCCCTCCGAGCCCACCACCTTTTTCCCTGCAAAACACGCATTTAATCCAATAAATGCAGGGTTATCTCGAATATATTAGCCCGTTGCGTGTTCCGTTCTGTTCTGTTTCGTTCCGTCCTAACCTAATCAAGTTAATACCACATTAAGCCACGAAGGTTTCGGATAAGCCACGGTAGGCCACAGAAAAAAGACCCCGGGGGGTGTCGATGGGGTACCCCGGCGAACGGGATTTGCTGGGCGGGCGCGTCTTTGGACCTCCACAAACTTTTTGAAAATTTGGACTTTTCCAAACCACCAAGGGCACGGGGATTAAAATTCAGTTTCAAACCCCCCTCTCAGGCGGGAGAATTCGCCCCAGAATCGACGAACGCCAAAGATTAGACCTACGGGACAAGAGCGGGCGGGCATCGGTTAAGCAGGCACAAAAAGCCGTGCAGGGGATACGGGGGAAAGGGTCGGAGTTCGGACTCTAAGGCATAAGAAAATTATAATATTCTACGCGCGCGAGTGAAAGAGGCCGTTGCATAGTCCCAATTTTTGGTCCATGTACCGTTTTTTTTGGGACTATTGGAAGAGGGGTTGAAGAGGCTATGTACCGTTTTTTTGGGCCTCCCTTGGGTTACTGTTTTGGTGCTTTGTGCTTTCTTCGTTTTATTTTCATATCGAAGCCCGATTTCGCCACCTCATCCAAAACAATTTGCTCAAGTTCCGTTGCTTGCTTTGGGGTTGCCAGCACATAAACGGAATCATGGCAGGGAATGACAAACCGCCAGCCTCGTTCGGATTTCCTTCAATCCGGCTTCATGCCCTAGTACGCGGAAGAAGAGGCGTAGAAAGCCCGTGTGTTTGTTGTAGGTGTTCGGGCTTGTCTTGCCCCCGTTCAGACTAGCGGCGTATTCTGAGGCCGTTTTCGTGGTAACATCCCGCAGGTCTTGGATGTGGGGGGCGTTCTTCTTTAGCCACTTCGAGAATGCGTCCCAGTAGGCAAAGTAATAGCGCAAGGTATCTTCGCCGGTGTCGGGGCGGTCTGGGCTTTCGGTAAACGCTTCCCATGCCTTTGATATTGGAATGAGTGGGGCGGCTTCTTCGGTGGCTCGTTCCGTATCCGCTTCGGCTTGGGAGAGGGCGGCGGTCAGGGCTTCGAGTTGTTCTTCCCGCTTTCCCGCCCGTAGCGGGGCGGTCAATCGCTTGCGTTCGGCTTCGGCCTTGCGCAGGTCGGTGATCGGCTTGCCGTCCTTTCCGGTCAGGGCGTGGCGTTTCCGCTTGCCGTTGAGCGTGTATTGTATCCAGAACACGCCTTCGACCTTTGAATCCGCTGCGTGTTCCTTGCCGTCCTTGGTGCGTTTGTAAAGCCGTCCTGTACCTCTTGCGGCTCTTGTGGCTTTCTTCTTCTTTGTGGCTTTGGTAGTCATTGCGTACCCCCGTGTTTTGATCTGTGCCGAAGCGTGCCACTGGGGGAGAGTATAAGCAAGATAAAGCCACCTTAAGCCACGGAGAAAATTAGAATAGTACCGTAAACAAAGGGTAAAGTGACTATAAAAAATAGTCTCATAATCTCTTGGTCGGGGGTTCAGGTCCCTCCGAGCCCACCACTCTAAAACCCCGTTATCTTCAATGATTGGCGGGGTTTGTCTTTGGTTATGGTGTCTTAACTGTCTGTATCTGTCGCCTATTGGGGTAACTGTTTAAAATGCGTATAGTCACACCATAAGCACACCCATAACCTGAAGAATGAAGGAAGCGTCCTTGTGAGCTTAATAAAAAGGGGCAGGCCCGAAGCCTGCCCCGATCTTGGTGTCCTGTAAGGTCTGTTATTCTTCGTGTTCAACCCTGGCGGTTTCAATAACCTTGGCAGCCATGTGTGCCGGCACCTGTTCGTAACGTGAAAAGTCCATTTCAAACGAGCCCTGTCCGCTGGTGATGGAACGCAGCTCGGAGCAGAACTTGAACATTTCCGACTGCGGTACATCGGCCGTGATCGACTGCAGTCCGTCTTCCGGTCCCATGCCGAGGATGCGTCCGCGCTTCGTATTCAGCAGTCCGGAAATATCGCCCATGAACTGTTCCGGCACAATCACCTTAACGGTCATGATCGGTTCCAGCAGAACCGGGTTTGATTTTTCGATCGCATCATGCAAGGCGCGTGCGCCGGCAATCTTGAAGGCGACTTCGGACGAGTCGACGTCATGGTAGGAACCGTCATACAGCTCCACCTGAACGTTAATGACCGGAGCACCGACCAGCGGGCCCTTGCCGAGGCCTTCAAGGAATCCCTTTTCACAGGCCGGAACAAAGTTGCCCGGAATGGCGCCGCCGACCAGCTTGTTGAGGAACCATTCATCCTCTTCGGTGGCTTTCGGGCGAATGCGGACATAGCATTCACCATACTGACCGCGACCGCCGGACTGCTTCTTGTGTTTGTAGTGGCCTTCACCGCTTCCGGTGATGGTTTCCTTATAGGCCACATGCGGCGTATGATGGTTCATCTCCACGTTGCTGCGGTTCTTGATATGCTCAAGGGTGACTTCCAGATGCATGTCGCCCATGCCCCAAAGAACCAGCTCGTGCGTCTCGGTGTTGTGGTCGAGACGGATGGATGGGTCTTCGTCGGTGGCGCGATGCAGGGCCTGTCCGATCTTGTCGGCGTCAGTCTTGTTTTTCGGCTCGACAGCATACGCGGTCACCGGAGCTGGGAAGGCGATCGGCTCAAACTTAATGTCGCTTCCAACAGCGCAGAGCGAGTCATTCAGAAAGGTGTTCTTCAGTTTGGTCAGCGCAACAATATCGCCGGCTTTGGCTTCCTGTGCTTCCGTGGTTTTCTTTCCGTCGACGTAGAGAATTGCACTGACCTTTTCTTTTTCTCCCTTGGTGGAATTGTAGATTTCCATGCCCGGTTTCAGAACGCCGCTGTAGATGCGGACAAATGTCATCTGTCCGACAAACGGGTCGCTGAAACAGCGCCAGACCTGTCCGGAAAAGGGCTGGTCTTCTTCGGCCGAAATATGGTTGCCTTCCGCACAGTTGACCGGATAGTCGTGCGGCGACGGAAAGAGCCGGCTGATGGAGTCCATCGTTTCCTTTACACCCATGTCCGCCTTGACCGATGTTGCGAATACCGGAATCAGGTGGGCATCGTGAACGGATTTACGCAGGCCTTCCGAGAATTCGTCGGCCGTCAGTTCTTCGCCTTCAAAATACTTTTCCATCAGTGAATCGTCGGTTTCGGCGGCGAGCTCGATCAGGTGATCCTTGATGGATTTAATGCGATCCTTCAGTTCATCCGGAACCTGGTCGGTCGGGCAGTTGAGGATGTCGATGGCTTTGCCGTCGGAGGTGGGGAGCACCATCGGGACGCAACGATCGTCGCCCCAGCGCTCCTTGATTTCGAGCAGGGTATCGTCAAAGCTGGTGTCGTCTTTATCCAGGCAGGTGATGGCAATGCCGCGCGGGAGATTCCGTTTTTCGGCGGCCTTCCATGCGCGCTGGGTGCCCACCTGAATGCCGGCGGAGGCATCAACGGTAATAAGGGCCGCATCGGTCACTTCGGCCGCAGAGATCATGGCTCCGATAAAGTCGGCGAAGCCGGGAGTGTCGATCATAACCAGACGGCGGATTTTGCGGCTGGCTGCGGTATAGACGCCGTCGAACGGCTTGGCCCAGATGGAGATTTTATGCGCTTTTTCTTCGTCGGTCCAATCGGCCACACTGGTACCGTTTTCCGGAGAGCCCACCCGATCAACCTGACCCAGCTTAAACAGGATACTGTCGATCAGCGAAGTCTTCCCGCTACCAGTGTGGCCCATTAGAGCGAAGTTGCGGACATTATCAATGGGGATGTTTTTCATTTTCCTCTCCTTGCTGTTCGGTTGTCTATCCATCCCGTCTGCCACCGTTGCGGCATAGTGGCGGGAAGCATCCAAAATACCCATGCTTTTCCGGCTTTTCAAATCATTTCCCGGTCGAAGGAAAGAATTCGCACTCATGATCCCAATTAGAATGAATAATGTTGAAGTGATCTCTTAGTATTCAAACAACGCTTGTTGAGAATAAAAAAACAGGCGAAAGACTCGCCTCTCGACAGAATACGCTTATGATCTGTCCGGGTTTAGGGGCTGGATAAAAAGAAACCCCACCGAAGTGGGGTAATAGGTCTAGGACCTTCGGCATATAGCCTTATTGTGAAAAGGCAGTTCTTAGTTGCTTTTCGAAAAACATATCTAGGTGTTTTGAAGTATTGAGTCAATACGAAGCTGAAAGGAAAATCAGATGGGTAAGCGCATTCTTGGATTGGATTTAGGCACAAACAGTATCGGCTGGGGCGTTGTCGATGATTTGGGGAATGGGCAATTTGATTTGGTTAAACGGGGCGTACATATTTTCCAAGAGGGCGTGAAAATCGAGAAGGGCAACGAATCTTCCAAAGCCGCGGAGCGGACAGGATACCGCTCTGCACGTCGTTTAAAGTTTCGCCGCAAGCTCCGGAAAATTGAAACACTGAAGGTTTTGTCGAAATACGGTTATTGTCCGGCTTTGAGTGAGGATGAATTGAAAGCATGGCAGTCGAAAAAGGTTTATCCAGCTAACCAAACCTTTCGTGATTGGTGTGGTACTGCTGATCCCAAGGACATGGAATCGGGCGATTACGAAAATCCGTATTACTATCGTTGGCTTGCGGCAAGCACGACGCTGAATCTTGACGATGAAGCGGACCGCTTCAAATTGGGGCGGGCATTTTACCACATGGCACAGCGTCGAGGATTCAAAAGCAATCGATTGGAATCCACCAAGGAGTCGGAAGGGGTGGTCAAGAAAGATATTTCGGAACTGTCTGAAAAAATGGGTGATCGGACGTTGGGACAGTATTTCTGGGAAGACTGCTATCGCGATGGCAAGCCAATCCGCAAAGTTCACACTTCGCGCGATGAACACTATCTCAGCGAATTCAATATTATATGCGACAAACAAAATATCCCGGCTCAGCTAAGAGCCAAGCTACACCGCGCCATCTTTTTCCAGCGTCCTCTTAAATCGCAAAAAGGGTTGGTTGCAAACTGTCCATTTGAGCCAAAGAAAAAACGCGCGCCTATATCGCATCCGTTATTTGAAGAGTTTCGGATGTTGCAGATTCTGAACAACATCAAGATTCAAACTCTGGATGATAAGCGGTTGCGTCTGCTGACAGACGGTGAAAAAGAGATCGTTAAGCCTTTGTTCTTCCGTGTGAGCAAGGCGCATTTCGATTTTAAGGACATTGCTAAAAAGCTGACGCCTAAGAACCAGAAGTATGCCTATGTGAAAGGTCGGGATGCCGCAGAAGCCCATGTGAAATTCAACTACAGGGATAATCAGTTGCTTGCTGGATGTCCGCTTACGGCCAAGCTAATGAATCTATTTGGCGATGCTGTCGAACAAGAAATCTATGATTCATATTGCGGCGACAAGAAAGAGGGCAAGACGCCCGAAGATGTTTTGCATGAAGTCTGGCACGTGCTTTTCTCATTCGACGATGCGGAGAAGGTTGCGGAATATGCGAAAGGGAAGTTGGGCTTGGATGATGAAAGGGCGGGCAAATTTGCAAAAATCAACCCTGCGCAAGGCTATGGCGCGCTTAGCCTGAAAGCCATTCGAAAAATCTTGCCGTTATTGCGGCAAGGGCTGATTTATTCCCATGCGGTGTTCTTTGCCAATCTCGATCAGGTAATTGGTGTAACCGTCGGTGTAGACGAGCATCGTAAGACCGATATCGAAAGACTAATTGACGACCACAAGCAATACATCGCCGAAACCCGTTGCGCTAATGAATTGGTTCGAGAGTACAAGGACAACCCTCAAGCGTTTGAAGGAAAGTACGACCTTCGCAAACCCTTGGAGATGGAATTGCCTTTGGATTTGCGTGATTCAGCGCAAGACATCTGCGCGATGGTGAAAGCCCAAATCCGCCAGAATAACGATAACGGCGAGTTCCTTTCGGTGAAGCGACTCGAAGAACGGGTTGGCGATTGTCTGATTAATGAATTCGGCGTCAGTTCCACAGCAGTAAAACGACTCTATCATCCATCAAGGGAAGAAACCTATAAGGCCTCAGAGCGGGCTGATGACGGGAAGCTCTATCTTGGTGATCCGCGGATTTCTTCCATTCGGAATCCTGTATTCATGCGGGCAATGCATCGCGTTAAGGCCGTAGTGAACGAACTACTGAAGCAGGGCGTGATCAATGATCAAACGCTGATTCACGTGGAAATGGCGCGCGAGTTGAATGATGCCAATAAGCGAGCGGCGTTGCGCCGTTGGCAACGGAACAATGAAACTGCTCGAAAAAAATACAGGGAAGCCATTGAAGAAGATTTGAAGGCTCAGGGAATTGAGCGGGAAGCTGCGGATGATGAAATTCTCAAATACCAGCTTTGGGAAGAGCAAAGACATATCTGTCCGTATACGGGGAAGACGATTGGGTTGCGGGACTTTATCGGAGAAAACCCTTCTTTCGACATTGAGCACACGGTTCCCCGCAGTTTGTGTTGCGACAATTCGCAGGAAAATAAAACGCTGTGTGATCGAGAGTATAACCGGACGATTAAAAAGAAGCGCATTCCAATCGAATGTCCCGGCCATGAACAGATTCTTCAGCGCATTGACCACTGGCTGGATGAGTCTGATCGGCTACGCGACCTTATTGAAAAGAAGAGAGCGGCAAGCCGTCAAGCAACCACGAAAGAACAAAAGGATAATGCGATTCAGGCTCGTTTGTTGTTGGAGATGGATCGGGAATATTTGCGTGGAAAGCATCGCCGTTTCACCATGAAAGAGGTAACGCGTGGCTTTAAAAACAGTCAGCTTGTCGACACCCGCATCATTACCAAATATACCCGGCTCTATCTCAAAACCGTTTTTGCCACGGTGCACACGGTGAGTGGTAAAACCACGGATGATTTCCGCCGTTGCTGGGGAATTGAGAAAAGCCGCGACAATCACGCGCATCATACGGTGGATGCCATCGTTGCCGCCTGCGTGACACGGGAGCAGTACGACAAGCTGGCGCGTTTCTATCATGAGTACGAAAATTATGAGTTGAACGATCCATCGGTTCCGAAGAAGCCTCGCTTCCCCAAGCCGTGGGCGTCGTTCACAGAAGATATGAAGGAACTGAAACATCAAATCCTCGTATCGCACTACGCCCCGAACAACCTGCTGAAGCAGAGTAAGAAGAAAGCAAAGGTGCATGGGAAGATAGTCGTGCAACAGGGGAAGACAGCTCGCGGTTCACTACATAAAGACACCTTCTATGGCCGGATTCTTGTTGGCGAAGATCAAAAAACGGTTGTACGTGTGCCTCTTGCCTATAGCCCTTCAGGCGGGTTGTTTGGTTTTAAAAGCATTGAGGATTTCGATCGCATTGTGGATCAGACCGTCCTCATGAAGGTGCAGGCCGAATTCCGAAAAAGGTGTGATAAAGGCACAAAGCTTATCGATGCTTTTAAGGACCCCGTGTGGATGAACGAGGAAAAGGGAGTGCTAATCAAGCGAGTTCGGTGTGTGGTCGGTGCAGTAAAAAATCCTATGGCTCTGAAGAAACACGGGGCACCATCAAAGCAAAAGCATAAACAGCATTATTACGTTCAGAATGACAGCGTTCACATGGTTGCAATCTATGCTGATGATGAAAGTGTTCAGCATATTGGGTTCAGTGCTTTGGATGCTGTTTCACACGGAACAGATGTTGCGCAGACATTGCAACGCAAGGGCAGGGAGCTTGAATTGAAGTATGTTCTTCATGCGGATCAGTTGGTGCTTTTCGTTAAGAAAAGTTCCGCAGAGTTGGAAATGTTGCCATATGAGGAGCTAGCCAAGCGAATGTTTAGAATCAATGACCTTTCGATGTCGGAGACGCGAATGGTATTTCGGCATCACATGGAAGCCCGGGAGAAAGGAAAGGCAATTGAAGAAAACGTAGAGAAGCGAGGAGCCAAGTATCCATCATCGGTAGATTTTGAATCGCCAAATCCTTTGCAGCGTATTTCCTACAAAAACATGAACGTCGCTGTTGAAGCAGTTGATTTCCGATTGAACGTTCTTGGAGAAATCGAGTTCATGGAGAAGTCGTGATGCTAAAGCGAACGGTCTATTTCGAGTCGGCGGCGCACCTTTCCTTCAAGAATGGGCAATTGGTTTATACGCCGCGACCTGAAGGCGAGGTGCGGACGGTGCCGGTGGAGGACATCGGTTTTGTGGTGCTGGACAATCACAGCATTACCTTGTCGATGAGGTTGATCGAGGAGCTGACTGCAAACAATGCGGCGATTGTTTTTTGCGACAAGCTGCACCATCCGACGGCGATGTCGGTTCCTTTCGATGGCAACATCACCCATGCCGAAACGTTGGCGGCGCAGCTGAATATGTCTGAGCCGTTGAAAAAGCAGCTTTGGAAGCAGACGGTCGAAATGAAGATCAAGAACCAGGCGGCGATGCTGGAGCGGACGGATTCCAGCGGGGTGGAAGCGTTGCAACGTCATGCGGCCAGCGTGAAAAGCGGCGATACGGACAATCGCGAAGGGGCGGCGGCGCGGATCTATTGGCAGAACCTGTTTGGCGATGATTTCCGCCGAGAGCGTTTCGGTGGCGCACCCAATCATCTGCTGAACTATGCCTATGCGATCCTGCGCGCGGCGGTGGCCCGTTCGTTGGTGGGATCGGGGCTTTATCCCGCCATCGGGATTCACCATCACAACAAATACAACGCTTTTGCCTTGGCGGACGATGTGATGGAGCCATACCGACCTTATGCGGATGAAGTCGTCTACGCATTATGGAAGGAATCCGATCCGGAGGATGAAGAACTTTCGAAAGAGCAAAAACAGCAGTTGCTGAAACTGCTTGCCGTGGATGTTCACATGACGAACACCCTGCGGCCCTTGATGGTGGGTTTTCAGATCAGACACAACGGTTGAACACCGGCACCGGCCACGTGTACAGTTGTGGATTGGCAGTTCTTTCAGATCAGACACAACTTTCTTTCCGGCAATTCCACCCTGTTTAAAGTTGTGGATTGGCAGTTCTTTCAGATCAGACACAACGTGAATTCGTTTAAAACAACCAAGGCCCGTGTTGTGGATTGGCAGTTCTTTCAGATCAGACACAACGGCGGCCCGGTTGTGGGTTTTATTTGTAGGGTTGTGGATTGGCAGTTCTTTCAGATCAGACACAACCCTGCGGGTTGCGGCAGGTAACGAAGCAGAGTTGTGGATTGGCAGTTCTTTCAGATCAGACACAACCGCATGTATTTGCGATCGCATTATTCGTTGGTTGTGGATTGGCAGTTCTTTCAGATCAGACACAACTCAGCGCTTCAACATCACCGAGGATGACAGTTGTGGATTGGCAGTTCTTTCAGATCAGACACAACCAATTTCCAGCGTTTCATGGGTGAGCAGGAGTTGTGGATTGGCAGTTCTTTCAGATCAGACACAACAAAAATTGTGTCAAAAAGCTCTCAAAGAGGTTGTGGATTGGCAGTTCTTTCAGATCAGACACAACGATACCATTCTCCTGGAGCCATGGGAAGGGGTTGTGGATTGGCAGTTCTTTCAGATCAGACACAACAACAAAAACGAAAGACACTGGTGCGCATTGGTTGTGGATTGGCAGTTCTTTCAGATCAGACACAACCAATCGAGCATTCAACCTCGTTTCCCCAAAGTTGTGGATTGGCAGTTCTTTCAGATCAGACACAACTGTCGGGAAAATGGGTCTGAGCCTAGATGGTTGTGGATTGGCAGTTCTTTCAGATCAGACACAACCGCCTCTGCAATTCCATTGAGCGGAACCGGTTGTGGATTGGCAGTTCTTTCAGATCAGACACAACAGAACTGTCTACCTCTGCCCACAAGCAAGGGTTGTGGATTGGCAGTTCTTTCAGATCAGACACAACTCAAGCGCCTGACGTTCACCTGCGGACATGGTTGTGGATTGGCAGTTCTTTCAGATCAGACACAACGCCGGGAAAGGCACTAATGTGCGCTATATGTTGTGGATTGGCAGTTCTTTCAGATCAGACACAACTTCGTCCATTCCAATCCAGCCGACTCCTGAGTTGTGGATTGGCAGTTCTTTCAGATCAGACACAACGAAAACTGATAAATCCATAACCGCCATAAGGTTGTGGATTGGCAGTTCTTTCAGATCAGACACAACCTACACCTCAATAGACTGGTGGAAACGCTAGTTGTGGATTGGCAGTTCTTTCAGATCAGACACAACTACGGGGTTAATCGTTCCACCAGCCGTCGTGTTGTGGATTGGCAGTTCTTTCAGATCAGACACAACATATTTGGAAATTTTAGCAGGTCTCCCACAGTTGTGGATTGGCAGTTCTTCCGTAGCCTTACGAAATAGAACCATGCAGTCCCTCTTTCTTAGGAAATACTGCAGGGGGACTGGAGCCGGAGGCGGACAAGGGTG
>JAFGVP010000126.1 GCA_016937945.1 Pontiellaceae bacterium
ATGACAAACCGCGAGGCCGCCGACGCGCTGGGAATCAGCGAACGCTCTGTTGAGCGGCACTGGGTCTGTGCCAAAGTCTGGCTGTTGAAAGCGATCCGGGCGCGGATTTAAAGGCATTGAGTGCTGCTATGCTGGAGAATGATATTCCATCGGAACAGGCGGAAGAAATCTTCTGCGATGCCCTTGAAATAGAGTCGGCGCCGGCGCGTGCCGCCTTTATTCAGAAAGCCTGCGCGGAAAATCAGGTGCTGCTGGCCGAAGTGAATGATCTGCTGGCGGCGCACTCCGCCGCGGATGCGCTCTTTTCCTCGGCCAATCCCGTCACGGTTTCCGTGGTTGAGATGGCGGATACCCTGATGGATGAGATGGCTTCGGAAACCGATATCAATTCCGTGCTTCCGGATGATGAAGTGGGCAAGCAGATCGGGCCTTATCATCTGCTGCAGAAGATTGGCGAAGGCGGCGGCGGGAATGTGTATCTGGCGGAGCAGCAGGTTCCGGTACGCCGGCGCGTCGCACTGAAAATCATCAAGCTCGGGATGGATACGAAAAGCGTTGTGGCACGGTTTGAGGCCGAGCGGCAGGCGCTGGCCATGATGGAGCACCCGAATATTGCGCAGGTTTTTGATGCCGGATCGACGCGGGAAGGGCGGCCGTTTTTCGTGATGGAGCTGGTGCAGGGCATGCGGGTGACGGCGTATTGCGATCGGCTCCGGCTGAATATATTCCAGCGACTGGAGTTGTTTATCCAGATCTGCCATGCGATCCAGCACGCACACCAGAAGGGCATCATCCATCGCGATATCAAGCCTTCCAATGTGATTATTACGGAGGTGGACGGCGCCGCGGTGCCGAAGGTGATTGATTTCGGAATTGCCAAGGCCGTGGGCGGCGATCTGCTGAGTGAAAACACCGCGCTGACCGCTTTTGAACAGTTTGTCGGAACGCCGGCCTACATGAGTCCGGAGCAGGCGGACCTGGCGGAAATGGATATTGATGTGCGCAGCGATATCTACAGTCTCGGTGTCTTGCTTTACGAACTCCTATCGGGAAAAACGCCGTTCAGTCAGAAAGAGCTGATCCGGTCCGGTCTGGATCAAATGCGACGGACCATCCGCGAAGAAGAGCCGCCGAGGCCCTCTGTCCGGCTTTCGGGGCTGGTGCCGGATGATCTGGCAGCGATCGCCGAAAATCGAAGCCTGACGCCGCAGCGTCTGCAGGCCCTGTTGAATTGTGATCTGGACTGGGTTGCCATGAAGGCGCTGGAAAAGGATCGCGAGCGCCGGTATCGCTCGGCCGACGGTCTGGCCGACGATATTCAGCGGGTTCTGAATCATGAGCCGGTCATCGCCCGATCGCCCAGCCGGCTGTACCGTTTCCGAAAGCTGGTGCGACGGAATAAGAGTGTTTTTCTGGCCGGCGGTCTGACGGCGATTGTGCTGCTGCTCGGTACCACGGTGTCCACGTGGCTTCTGGTTAAGGAGCGGCTGGCCCAGCAGCGGGCCGTGCGGGCTGAGCAGGAGAAGGGTGTCGTGCAGAAAGAGGCGGACCTGCTGCGCAGCAGTGTCGAACAGCTGGCGACGGCGTCCGCGCTTTTCAAGCAGGGGGATATGGAGCAGGCGGATACAATCCTGGACGGCATCGAGCGTCCGCAGGCTTCGCCGGAAAATGCGGCCATCTATCGTGAGCTGGGCGACTGGCACGCGCTGAACGGCCGGTGGGACAAAGCTCGGGAACGGTTTGAGGTGCTGACCCATATCAATGAGTTTGAAGGCGCTGAAAGCACGCGCGATGACATTCGTTATGCGGCGGTGCTGGTCGAGCAGGGCGATCTGGAGGAATATGACAGCTTCCGTGAGTCGATGATCATACGCTACGCCGGATCGGACAGCCCGAAGGTGGCACAGCGTGTCCTTCAGCATGGGTTGCTGGCTCCGGCGAATGCAGAACTCATGCGGGCACTTGGGCAGTTTGTAAGGGTAAACGAGCAATCCTACCGCGAAAGCGATCCGTCGAAAAAAGATACCTTTCAGCGGTGGCAGGCCTTCGGGATGGCCATGTTTAATTATCGGAATGGAAATGACGGACAGGCGCTGTATTGGTGCGGCGAGGCCGCCGAGGATAGCAAAGGGCTGATTACCCGCAATCTCAGCGTACAGCTCATTACCGCCTGTGCGCTCTATCGCTCCGGACAAGCGGAAGAGGCGAAGGATCTACTCGAAAAAACCCGCAAAACCATCGATCAGAAATTTTCGACCGATCCGGATAAATCCCGCGAATGGCTTGGTTTCTGGTTCGACCGCGCCTGCGTCCGCATTTACCTGAACGAAGCTGATGCGCTGATTCAATAAATCGAATGAATTGAACCTGCCGCCGGACAATGACCTTCATGTTTTTCCAAGGCGTTTCTCCAACGGAGTGTGTTGTGGTGAATACCATCTCCGCTTCGCTCCGATGCCGCTACAAAGGATTGGAGGAGCGTTCTTTGTTGTGCGCTCGGAGCCTAAGCGGAGAGCGTATTTGACGCAAAATCAGTGCCATTCGACTCCATGCCGAAAACCAACGTGATTTGGATTTATGCGCCGGATCCTTTTTTTGCGGCCCGAAATTTTTCTGAAACTTTTTTAAAAAAGCTGTCGGGATCCGTCTCCGGTTCATCGCATGTAAACATGGAGATGTGCCGTTGAAGGCACGGTGAGAAAAGGAGAACAGAATGAAAAAACTACTAATCGGGTCCATGGCTTTGGGCCTCGCAGTCGCTTCGAACGCCGCATTGATCGATGATTTCAGTGATGCTGATGTCAGCGAATATACGGCAACGGTAATTCTTGATGCAAACGGTGGCTCGGCCAATACCTTTGCCGTGCAATCCCCGAGCGGCAGCCTGGAGCTTTCGACGACGGTGTACGATGGAATCGAACAGATGGCGATTATCCGTAACGGCCTGAGCCTGTCCATCGGCGAAGAAGTGCAGGTGGACGTGGTTCATACCGGTGCCTCGCAGGACATCGGCCTCTATGTCGGCGGTCTGGAACCGACGGCAGGTCTTCGGTCCACCTATGTCAGCGTCTATGCACGCGCCGGCGGAGAGCTGTTTTCGCGCGGTTTCAACGGAACCAGCGAGCTCGGACAGGTGGGTTGGATTTCTCCGGCTTACACCACGCTGTTCATTGCCCGCACGGCGGAGAATGACTATGAGCTGGGATATTACCTGGCCGACGACAGCCGCAACATCATGGTTACCCGTGAAGGCATGACCGGTAACGACGGCAGCTATGTCGGCTTTTACACGGACGTACGCGCCGCCGGAACGCTCGGCAGCGTTGACAACCTGTCGGTCATTCCGGAACCGGCTACATTCGGCCTGCTCGGAGTATTTGGAACAGCCCTGCTGGTTGCCCGCCGCCGCTTCAGAAAATAAGCGATACCGGCATGAATAACAGGACCGCTCCGGCGGTCCTGTTTTTGAATCGAAGGAGGAAAAGATGATCAGCAGGAAACACTTCAGTTATTTATACATGGCGGGTTCAGCGGTCCTGCTGTGCAGTGCGATGACCGCCCGGGCACTTTCGCCGTACACCGTGGATGCCAACACGCTGCACCTGTGGCATTTTGATGAATCACCGGCCGGTTCGCTGCCGCCGATCAATGCGGTCGAAGAGGTGAATATTGACGGCAACTATGATTTAAACGTAACCAACAGTGCATCGCTCATGGCGCCGGCATACAATGTCGCCCTGGATGGCGCGCTCGATACATCGGCCGGAGCGGAGGCTGTTGCGCTCAATGATTCCGCAAACTATCAGCTGGACATGAACCTGACGGGGTCCGGCGGCGCCTTTACCTATGAAGCACTGGTCTTTCCTTCGTTCGATCCTTCGGCCGCCCTGGACGGTCGTACCAGCCCCATGGAAATGATCTGCTTCGACAACGAGAGCGGCGATTCCACCAACCGTTTCTTCCAGTTCCGGATGGTACAGCCGTCTGGTTCGAATGATCCCTGGTCGGTTGAATTTGCAAATATCGGCTCTTATGTCCCTCCGGACGGAAGCAATTCCTACTCCCTCGTGGAAACGATTGACGATTTCGGCGGCGATCTCAGCAGTTGGACCAGCACGGTGATTCTCGATGCCAACGGCGGATCGGCCAACACGAGCTCGTGGAGTATTGTCGCGGACGAGCTGCAGCTGAACACCACCGGGTACGACGGCATCGAACAGTATGCCTTTATTCGCAACGGGCTCTCACTGGCCATCGGTCAGGAGGTTCGGATTGATCTCAGCCATTCCGGCGCATCGCAGGATATCGGTCTGTATGTCGGCGGAACCGCTCCGACGGCCGGTGTCCGCAGTACCTATGTGAACGTGTATGCACGCAGCTCGGGCGAACTGTTCTGCCGCGGTTTCAACGGAACGGCGGAGCTTGGACAGGTCGGCTGGATTTCGCCCTCCTACACCAAGCTTTTTATTGCCCGTACCGGGGAAAATGATTTTGAAATGGGTTACTACCTGTCCGACAACAGCCGTAACGTCATGGTAACCCGCACCGGCATGACCGGCAACGATGGCTCATGCGTCGGAATCTATGCCGATGTCCGGGCTACCGGCGATCTGGGGAATGTGGATAATCTCGAAATCTGGGAGCAGGTCACCATCGGGATTCCTGCGGTCTATACGGAATCGTTCCAGGCTCCGCTGCCGGTCAGCGGCGACCATGCCGCCGCTGCCAGCAATTGGTATCATGTGGCGGTAACGTATACCGGAATTGAAAACACGGCCGACAATCTGAAGATGTACTGGACCCGGCTCGATGCCGCGGCCTCTGCAGCCAACCTGATCGGCTCGTTCCGGATGACCAACGATGTTGCGAATGCGGCGCAGGACCTGAGCGGCGAATTTTCCGTGGGGAACGAATGTCGCGGTGTTTCCGGCGAAAACTTTGTCGGCCTGATTGACGAAGTGCGCGTGAGCGGAATCGCCCGCGCGGCGACGGCCTTCAACCTGACGGGAACGCCTTATTCCGCCGATGGAAACACCTTGTTGCTGTTCCATTTCGACGATACACACGAGCCGATTCCGGACAGTGTGACCAGCGTGGCCCGCGATGAAGTATCGCCGGGCGGACTCGACCTGACCGCGTTCAAGACGCCGGCATTCGGGGCGGATGCCTACGCCGGTTTTGGTTCTTCTGTCGGATTCGACGATTCGATCAATCCGGGCAACCGGCTGGCGGCTTATGAAGATACTGCAATTTCCATGACCAACATTGCGGATTCGGTAACCGGCGCGTTCACCATTGAAGCGCTCATTCAGCCCGGCTGGTCTGATGCGGCTCCGCAGAACATGCAGATCGTCTGTACGGATGATGAAGGAACGCGGCCGTTCCAGTGGCGCTTCCAGTCCGGCGGCAACATCCTGCGATTCCATGCGATTGCGACGCTGGTCGATACGCCGCTGGATGCCGAGGTTCCGACATCCGGAACGCACGCCATTGCGCAGGGTGCGTGGTACCATGTGGCGCTTGCCTATAACGGGAATGAAGGCCAGACCAACAATGTTACGGTATACTGGACCCGCCTCGACAGCGGTGCCACGCAGGCGAATGTCCTGACCAACTTTACCGTGGCAGTCGATCTGGTGAATCCGGCGCACAACGGAGAGCTTTGCGTGGGTAACGAGCTGCGCGACTTTACGAATTCGACGGATGACTATGATGATGAAGAGTTCATCGGCCAGATCGATGAAGTCCGGATCAGCAAGGTGGCGCGTTCAGCAACCCAGTTTGTATTTGCTGACGGCGGCATCACGATTGATCCGTTCGGAATCTCGGCCATCGTGATTTCCGGCGATCAGGCCACGCTGACCTGGGATTCGCAGAGCGGAGTTACCTACAGCATCCTGCGCAAGACCGACCTGAGCGCGGGCAGCTGGAGCACTGTGACTTCCGGAATCGGTTCCGCCGGCGATGGCTCCACGTCCGGTACGGTCCCGCTCAGCGGCGCCGATGCCGAGTTTTATCAGGTTACGGGCGAATAAGACCTACCGCGTGCGCACGCGCAGCGGGGCGCACATGAATTGATTAAACGGCCCTGATGAATTTTATCAGGGCCGACTCCTCCTCGGAGACAGGAAACAGACAGCAATGACAACAACAGAACAGACCACCATTCATTTCGGGAAAAAAGCACGTTACACGGGAGTACTGCTAGTTGCAGCCGGCCTGTTTTCCGGGCAAACGCCTTATGCGGCGGTTTCCGAGCCCTATGTAAACGATGCAGACACCGTATACCTGTTTCATCTCGATGAACCCGCAGGTTCCGGCACGGCGGTGTGGGAGGGGGCCGGCGGCGGAAGCGCGGCCTACTGCGTGGGTAACAGTGCAAACGAAGTGACGGATGTGCTGGGTGCAACCGGTTTCTTCGGCGGTGCCGCAAACATGATGGGCGCCAGTACCGAGCGAGGAATCGGCATCGATGCCGATTCTCCGGCCGATGGCTTTGACTACGATGACCGGATCAATTTTAACACCATTATCAAAAACGGGCAGTTCACGCTTGAGGCGCTGATTAAACCCGGAACCTCGGATCTTGCGGATAACGGTGAAATCTGGTGCATGGACGACAGCGACAGCACGCGCGGCTTCCAGTTCCGGCTCAACAGCAGCGAGCAGCTGGAGTGGCATCCGATCGGACTGGGCGGAATCGGCCCGGTCGTGGCATCGGTCGGTGCGATTGATGCCGACACCTGGTACCACGTGGCGCTGACCTATGCCAGCGGCACCTATGTTATGTATTGGACTCCGCTGACCGGCGCCTATTCCGAAGCGCAGGTGCTCCATACCTGGTACAGTGCGCTAACGGTGACCGATTTGACCGCGCCGCTGGTGCTTGGGAATGAGGCCCGCTCCATCGGCGGAATGAATGAGGCTTTTTCCGGGCTGATCGATGAAGCGCGCATCAGCAGCATTGCAAGGTCGCCGGATGAATTCATTACCTCGTTTGGGGATAATGACGACGATGGGCTGCCGGACAGCTGGGAACAGTTGATTATCGATGCCGACGCCGGCGACGCCATCGAGGATATTCTGGATGTGAATCCGGAGGATGATTTTGACGGCGACGGAATTTCAAACGGGCAGGAATACCTGCTTGGGCTGGATCCGGTCGAGCCGCTCGATTCCGGGACCGACAGCGACGGCGACTATCTGCCTGATGTCTGGGAATTCAGCCGTTTCGGGAATCTCGATTACAACGCCTATGACGATCCCGACAGCGATGGATATAACAATCAGGCAGAACGAATCGGGGAAACTGATCCGCTGCAGGCCGGCGAATATCCGGACTTTCATGCGCCGTCCGTGGCCTATATCCGTGATTCGGTCATCACCAACAATGCCCTGCTGATGGCCGGCGGAAGCTATGGCCGCGCCATTAACGGGATTTCCTATCAGGAGCAGATTCTCCAGACCTTCGGTGATTATCAGTATACGGCGTATTACGATACGGTCGGGTCGGTGCAGACCATTTGCCTGGCACGCCGGACCGTGGATGAAGCGGCCGTCGGCCCCTGGGAAATCATCCGGACGGATTCCGAGTTTCTCAACGGCGATGAAAGCAGCTGGGATGCGCACAATGTGATTTCGTTCGGAATCTGCCCGGCGGATGGAACGCTGCACATGGCGTGGGACCATCATAATAACACGTTGCGTTACCGTCGCTCTGTGCCGGGATTGTGCACCACGAATACGGCGGCCTGGGGCGCAGGGATGCTGCTGGCCGAGCAAAACTGGCTGGTGGATTCGTCGACGCCGGAATACGACGTCACCTATCCTCAGTTTGTCGCCACGCCGGACGGAAAGCTGGTGCTGAACCGCCGGATCGGGATTTCCGGCCGCGGCGACCAGCTCTTTCAGATCTACGATCCCGCCTCCGGCGGCTGGCGGAGCCATGTGGAGTTTATCAGCCGCGACGGCACGTATACGGGCGTGAACCCGTACGGTTCAATCGTTACGGCCACCGAGCGCTGTGCTTACATCAACGGCTTTGACATCGATACGAACGGCACGATGCATGTGACCTGGACGTGGCGTGAGTCGCAGTCGCAATACGGTAATCGCGATATCTGCTATGCGTACAGTCCGGATCAGGGCGTCAGCTGGTATAACAATGCCGGAAGCAAGGTGGCCGATACCGGCCTCGGGCAGTACATGACCATGAACTCGGCGGGTATGACCGTGGTGCCGCTCGATATGCAGCAGCTGCTCATCAACCAGCAGGCGCAGTGCGTGGATAATGAAGGGCGTGTGCATGCTCTCATGCTGCATCGGCGGCAGGATCCGGGATATGAACCGGCTTACTTTACGGCCATTTTTTCGACCAAGTTTGCGGCGTACTACCACTATTTCCGCGATCCCGCCTCCGGCGAATGGACGCAGCGCCGCATTCCCCCGGATGCCTATCCGGTCGGCTCCCGCCCGCGCATCGGCTACGACGCCGAGGGCAATGTCTATGCCGCGTATCTTTCCTATCCCGCCGGAACCGTGGTCTTTCCGGGCTATCGCGAGAACGATGATTACAGCGTACTGGTGATTGCCAGTGCCTCGAAGGCGTCGGCCTATACGGATTGGGAAATCCTGCAGGTGATCGATCAGGACTTTGACGGCGAGCCGCTGCTCGATCAGGCACGCCTCCTGAACGACAATATTCTCGCCATCTACATTCAGGAGCACGATACCTATACCTCCGGCGACGGCATCCCGACGCCGTTGCATGTCTATGAATTCGCGGTTGATGTTCCGGAGCCGGCCTCGGCCGGGCGTATCGCCTGTTCCTTCATGGGGGATGATGTCCTGATCAGCGCATACGGTCAGACCGGAACAAACTATCAGCTGCAGACCATTGAAGACCTCGCTGATACCAATGGATGGAGCGAAGTCGGCGCATCGATCAGCGGCATGAACAGCCTGCTCGTCTTTCCTTCCGTCGATGGTCTGCAGAACCGCCAGTCATTTTACAAGGTGTCCGGCGTACCGGCGCTGTAAGCATCGCAAAAAGACACAGGCAAAGCGGCATCAGGAGGAGATCCCTGATGCCGTTTTTATTTATCTGCATAAATGAAAGAGGGACTGGACATCGGGCGCGATATGTGAAATGTTGTTTCATAAGTATTTTTCGTGTAGAAGTCAGTTAAGCGGAAGCTATTATGATACAAGTTCAGCGTTGCAGTCTGTCGGTCGCCATGTTCGTGGCAGCGTGTTTTTCATGCGCCCTGCCGGGCCAGGCCCAGGAGCCGATCAACGGGTATGCGATCTATACGCATGATCCGTCTACACTGATCAAGACGTCCGGCCGCTACTATTATTTCGGTACCAGCCAGAATCTGGTCTATCACTGGTCCACCGACCTGCGTAACTGGAACAATCATGGCTATGTCTTTGCATCGGGTATTCCGGCGTGGACCACGGAAGCGGTTCCCACATTTACCGGTCACTTCTGGGCGCCGGACGTCGCCTTCTTCAATGGGAAATACCACGTTTATTATTCCATCTCCGAGTGGGGCACGATCGATTCCGCCATCGGACTGGTAACAACGCCGTCGTTGACTTCGCCCTCCTGGACGGATCAGGGCAAGGTGGTTCAGTCCGATGCCGCCAACGAGGCCGTGTCGGAAACCGACACAACGGCGTTTAACTGCATTGATCCCTCGATTCTTGTGGATGACAACGGATCGGTCTGGATGACGTTCGGTTCCTACTCTTCAGGCATTCTGGTGACGGAAATCAATCCGGTAACCGGGCTGCGCATGAACACAACCACGCTGGAAGCCGAGCTGGTGGCAAACAACAGCGGATATCGCGGATGGGGCAGCTCCATCGAGGCGGCTTTCACCTATAAGCATGCCGGCTACTACTATCTTTTTGTGAATTATGGCGGTTGCTGCTCGGGTGTTGACAGCACGTATAATATTCGCGTCGGCCGAAGCACCTCGGTGACCGGACCTTACTACGACAAGGATGGCGTGGATATGCGCGATGCCGGCGGAACCATGCTGCTCGAAAGCAGCGGGCGCTTTATCGGTCCGGGCCACTCCGGCATCCTGAACGACAACGGCACCGAGTGGTTCAGCTATCATTACTATGACGGCAATGAAAACGGTGCGTCCAAGTTCAGCCTGCTGCAGGTCGGATGGGATGCGGATGAATGGCCGGTGCTGTCGGATAACTGGAGTGCGTTCTATCCGTTCAGTGTCGATGCATCCGAGCATATGGACCGCTATGATGGTGAACTGATGGATGGCGCCGGCATGGTGAATGATGACCTGCTTGGTGACGCTTTGGAACTGGATGGATCCGGTTATGTCCGGCTTTCCAATTCCGTCGCCAACTGCAGCTCGATCGCTGCATGGGTCAAGTGGGACGGCGGGGCCGCCTGGCAGCGGATCTTTGATTTCGGGAACGGCACCTCGGACTATATGTTCCTGACGCCCATGGCCTGGAATGCCGGGCTGCGTTTTGCGATCCGGAAGGATAACGAAGCGGAGCAGGTGGTGGCAATCCCGGAGGCACTGCCGGCCGATACGTGGTGCCATCTCGCCGTAACGCTTGATGGTGTTCAGGGCGTGCTCTACCTGAACGGCCATGCGGTCGCTTCCAATTCCGTTTCCGTCCGTCCGTGGGAACTGATGGCGACCAGCAACTATGTCGGCCGCAGCCAGTGGCCTGATCCCGGATTCGATGGCCGGATTGCTTCGTTCCGCGTTTTTGCCCATGCCCTGAATGCGGATGAGGTGAAAGAGATTGCCGCGGCGCATCCGGCGCTGGCGCATCGCTACCGCTTCGTGGCCGACGGCTCGGACTCCATCGGAATGGCGCACGGAAAGCTCAAGGGTTCAGCCGCCATTTCCGATGAAAAGCTGCATCTTCCCGGAACGACCGGGAGCTATGCCGATCTGCCCGGTGGCCTGGTTTCCGGATGCCATGCCGTCTCCATCGAATTCTGGGCGGATGTCAGGGCCAACGGCAACTGGGCGCGAATCTTCGATTTCGGCAATCACGATGGCACCTACGGCAACAGCTTTCTCTTCTTTTCGCCGCGCACCGGCTTTTCGGACTACCGGCTCGTGCTGAATGATTCGGTTCTCAGCAAGACCGGCGGTACGCTGAACAGCAGATCAGAGCATGTCGTCTGCATTCTGGATCCGGCGGCCGGCTATGGCGCCGTCTACGTGGATGCTGTGCTTCGGATTGAGCAGTCCGGCTCGTTGCCGCTGCTCAGCACGGTCAGTCCGGCATACGCTTTCCTCGGGCGCTCGCTCTTTGTGGCCGATCCATACCTGAATGCCGACATTGATGAATTCCGGATTTATGACGGCCGCCTCAGCCAGCAGGAGGTGATTGATCATTTTGCCGCCGGCCCGGATGCGGATTATCCGGCCGGCACCTATGCCTGGACGAATAATGCCGGCAACATAAGCTTTGAGTGGCCGACCTATCCGGCCGGTTATGAGCTGGAATTCACCACGAAGCTGCAATCCAACACGGTTTGGAGCGGTCTGCCGGCGCCGCTTCCCGAGGGCGGAAGCAACCGCGTCAGTGTCTCCGCGGATTCGATCTCCGCCAGTAATGCCTTCTTCCGCATTCGGCACTGGTAAAAGATCAGCATGAAAGCCTGTTAAAGATAGACCTTTCCTTGCGGTGTGCTTTATACATAGCAGTGGAAGGATCGGTGGGATATGAAGAGACAGGAATGTGTACGGGTTGTTTCCATTGTGCTGGGAATTGCGGGGATGCTGATCGGCGGCTGTTCAACGACGCCGGAACCGATGGTGATATCACCGGTCGAGGCATGGGGCGAGCAGCAGGATCAGGCGGAAAAAATCTATCAGAATGCAATGGCTTATCTGACCGGCGGCCGCCAGGCGGATGCAGAACGGGTGATTTATGAAGGCTGTGAAGCTTATCCCGATGCCCAGCGGTTGCTGTTTCTTCGCGGCATCCTGCTGCGCAGTCGTTTTGAAATGAATGGGGCCTGCAGCTCATTTGCCGAAGCCTATCGGATCAGCCCGGAAAACCTGCCGGGGCGTGCGTCAAATATTGTCGTGAGCATGGATCTCGGCACCGGCATTCAGACCGGCTTCGACAAGCTCGAAGAACTGATCGAACGCTATCCCGAGGAATCGTTGCTGCGCTGGCTTTATGTAATCGAAGCCGTCAGCCGGAAAGCTCACGCAGCCGAGGCAATCAGTCAGTGCGAAATCCTCCTGAAGGAGTGGAAGGTTGCGCCGGTCACGCTCTACAAGGGATATGCGAATCTGCTGGCTGCCGGAGAGAATCAGCCGGAAAAGGCGCTGGAATACCGCATGCGTGCGGCTGAACTGGAGCCGACCGACAAAAACTATGAAGGCGTGGCGCGCACCTACGAAATGCTGGGGCGGTATGCGGATGCGGAAGGGGTCTATGCAAAGATGACCGAGATTGCGCCGGATCAGGCGATCCGCTGGTTCCAGTGGGGCAACTGCCTCGCCTACATGGGCGACTTCAAGGCGGCGGCGGAAAAGTTTGAAACGGCGGCGGCGCTGGATGAGTCGGAAGTAATCAGTCTGGTTTGCTGGGGGCGCTGCCTGGAAAAACTGGGACATCCGGAAGAGGGTTTTAAGAAATATCTGGCCGCAGTAAAGCTTCGTCCGCTGGATCAGCAGGTTGCGGCCTATGTGGCGCATGGAGCGCTGTATGGATATGGAACCGCCTGTAATTTTGAAGCGGCACTGAAGGCATCCGCCAATCAGGGACGTCCGGCGATTGATGTTCTGCGCGATCGCGTGGCCATGGCGGACGGCAGCGACAATCCGCTGGCGCCGGCGCGCAGCGACGTCCTGCTCAAAAATCTGATAGAAATGGCGGAGAACGGCGATGCCGAGGCTCAGTATAGCCTGAGCATGATTTATAAAAACGGAATCGGTATAGAGCCGGATGCTGCGAAGGCGAAGGAATGGCTGAACCGGGCTGCTGAGAATGGACATGCCATTGCGCAGCGCATACTGAATCCGCCGGAGCAGTCAACGGATGCCGCCGTGCCGGCTGAACTGAAGCGCGGCGACGCCGCCATTCAGGGAACCTGGACTTCGGACCAGTCGGTGGCGGTCTATGAGTATAAAATAGCGGACGGCATGCTGCAGGTCCGTGGATACAGTTCCTACAGCGGGAAAGAGATGGTAATCGGCGATGTTCAGTGGGATGGGACCGTTCTGCGTTTTACCAGCTATATGCCGGCGAGCGATCATAAGGTGGTTCATGAAAACCGGTTGGTGGATGACCAAACCATGACCAGTACCATTGTCGGCAGCGAAGGCTCTTCCGTCATATGGAAAAAGAAAGCAGTAGAATAGACCAGGCGGACAACACGAAGTTTTAAGCAGGAAAAGGCCGGGAGGAGATCCCGGCCTTTTCATTCTGATTTGCGCCTACTGTTCTTTGACCAGCACGACATAGTCGAGCGTCTGCCCGGGAATCGTAATGATGTCGCCGGCATCGGCATCGCGCATCATCAGGCCGGTATCCGCCAGCCACAGGCTGTGGCGGCGCCAGATCCCCTGAATGCCGGAGTCTACGAAGCCGGCGGCAGCAAGATCCGCTTTGAGTGCCGCGGCTGCGGCCATTTCGGTCTCGTTCGGTTCGTCGAGCGTATGCGCCGGATAGGTGCCGGTGCCATGCATGACATATACCGTGGCCGGCCTGGTCAGCGTAAAGCTCAGATCGGTCTTATTCTTCGCGTCGCTGAGCCGTTTGGTCGCGATCCAGCAGGCGCCTTCAACCATCTCCGGAAGCGCATCAAAGGTGTTGTCGGATGATCCGTCAACTTCGGTATAAAACGGTCCCTGCGCTTCAATCGGGCGATCAATGAAAATGGCAGGGCTGTTTTCACCGGAGCTCTTCAGATCGACAACAAGGCTGTCGGCGGGAACCGGTATGGTATCGGCTTTCTGGTAAATAGCCATCGACCGTGAATTCCCCCGGTTATCGCGGACTTCAACCAGATTCTTTCCGGGGGAGAGCGGCGCCTTCCAGAAAAAGACGTTCTCCACCACAATGCCGTCCACCTTTTTGGTTTCCCCTGCGTCCATTTCCTTGTCCATGTTGCCGACCGAGACAATTTCATCGGACTGCTCCACGGCGGTTTCCGTGCCGGGGAGGACATAGTCGCCATTCTTCATGATGCCCTGCGATTTCCCGTTCAGGAAAAGTTCGACGGTATCGGCGTTGGAATAGGCTTTGATGCCGTTGGCCGGATCGAGCTGCCGGTAGAACCAGTGCCGCCCACAGAGATGCAGTACCGGATGGTCCGGCCGCAGGAAGGACTGGAAGTGATAGTAATAATCCTTCGGCATGCCGGCCAGCGTCAGGATGCCTTTCGTGTTGCGGTTGTTCTTGAATTTGTGGTCGTAGAATTCGCGATAGTTCCACCAGAGGAAAAATTTATGGCCATCGGGATTATTGCGGAAGATCGTCTGGAACCGGAACTCCGCAAACATCTGGGCATATTCCTCCGACTCAAAATGATCGACCTTCCAGCGCTCTTCCCCGGTGGGCAGATGGTGGGAAACCCAGCAGCCGGCGCCGGTTTCGGAGACATATTCGTTCATCGGGAGCTGATCAAAATCGGTATAGTTGCCCCAGTACCATCCCTGATAGGTGTTGCCTGCCACAAAGTCGACGTTGTCGGGCTTTTCGCCGGCGGAGGCATAGGTGAGCAGCCGGGAGCTGTCCTCTTCGCGGATGACATCGGCATAGCGGGATGCCGTCTTGTCGTGCGTCTCATTGCCGCTGCTCCAGAAAACAATGGAGGGATGATTCCAGTTCTGGCGGACCATTTCCCGGGTAATCTGTTCGCCGACCGGTGTCGGTTCGCTTTCACGTTTTGCGCGTTCGCCTTTATCCCAGCGGTGGCCGGCCAGTCCGTTTTCGGCCCAGACGAGTACGCCGTGTTCATCGGCCAGATTATATTCAAAGCGCCGGTGCGGATAGTGCGCCAGACGGATGGTGTTGACGCCGAGATCCATCATGCCGTCCATTTCCCACTTGAGCTGGTCGGAAGTCATGGCATTCCATACGTGTTCATCCTGATGGTGTTTGCAGACGCCGCGGATGAGCACCTTTTCGCCGTTGAGCACAAAATCCTCGCCATCCATTCCGATGGTGCGGATGCCGGTACGTTCGGTCATGGCGTCAGCCAGTTTTCCGTCTACGCGCACTTCGGTATATACGGAGTACAGCTCTCCGTCATGCAGGTTCCAAAGCACCGGTTTGTCGATGTGTTTACGTAGCGTCACGGCCTTGGTCGTGCCGGACGGCAAGGGCACTTTTTCTTCCACAACGCCGATCTTACTGCCATCGGGTGCCGTGATGGTGCTGCGGACGAGAACCTGATAATACTTTTTCAGGGAGTTCCGTACATGGACGGTGATTTCCAGATCAGCACCGGATTCGGAGATGTTTTTCGGGGTGAGATAGATCCCGGTTGATCCCATGTCGGGGAAGATATGAATGCCGAGGGTTTTGACGAGCCAGACCGGGCGATAGAGACCGCCGTTAGTGTAGAACAGATTGGACTGCGAGAGGCAGTTGGCGGCTTCGAGATCGCGGTTGCTGACGCGTACGATCAGCTCGTTGTCTGCGCCGTACCGGATGCCGGGTGTCAGGTCGATCCATGCGGCGGTATAGGCGCCTTTGTGCTGGCCCACGGGTTTGCCGTTTACGAAAACATCGACCACGGATCCGGCGCCTTCAAGCAAGAGATAGAAGGTTTTGCCCCGATCTTCCGCCGGAACGTTCAGCGTGTGCCGATAGAATCCGGCGGATTTTTCGGGCAGGCCGGAGAGCCGGAAACAGTGGGGAATGCTCAGGTCGGTCCAATCTGCGCCGCTGTCCGGCAGACGGATGCCGGTGTTTTCAGCCGAGGAGTCCTGTACAAATTCCCACTGGGAAAGCGGTTCAATGGTGCGTGCTTCGGAGGCGTCGGACAGCATGGCGCAGCCCTGTAAAGGGGTCATACCAAGCGCAAAGAGCCCCAGCGTCGGCAGCATGGTAACGATCGATTTTTTCATGTTCTGGTCTCTCCCTGTGTGATATGTCATCAAGCCGTGAGCGAACAGAACACGGCTCTATTTTTCCATGGTTTTATAATGTACGCGCTAAATGCCGCTCGTTTTCCGTCATGAAAATTCAAAAACATGAGAGCCATTTGCAATCTACCTTGGATTCGGTGTTGCCACTTAGGAGAAACTAGTTCTCGGCAAGATCGATCAGTAGAGGGTAATTTCCACGCCCATGAACGATTTACTCTACAAAGGACATTTCAAGGGGCTCGACATTGCCTTCACGTACACGGTCTGCACGGCGGCGGTCAATGAATCCGTGATCCGGCACGATTGCGATCCGGCAGCGGCGCATATTCTCGGCCGTGCCACGGCGGGTGCACTGCTCGCGGCAGCATTGCTGCCGGAAGGCCGCCGGCTCAATGTGAGCTGGAAATACCGCGGAGGACTCAAAGCCGTGGTCGTGGATGCCGGGCAGGACGGCTCCGTCCGCAGCCTGATTTCCCCGCAGCACCTGAGCGAGCTCGGCGATGCCCATGAGGCATTGTACGGAGAAATGGGTGAACTGCAGGTGGTCACCACCGAAAACGGACAGGTCATGAATTCGGGGACCACGCCGATTTCGCTACACGATGTGGTGAACGATCTGGCCTATCACTATTGTATCTCCGACCAGGTGGAAACCGGGATGAGCGCCATGATCGGGTTTAATCCCGATCCGGAGCGGCCGGTACATCTGTGTCAGGGATGGATGATTCAGGCGCTGCCGAACACCGACCTTGAACGGTTTGACCGCATCCGCCAGCGGATGGATCTGGACGGATTCCGCGAGCTGCTCGGTCATGAAAGCGAGTCGGAGGGGTATTTCGAGCAGATTGCAAAAACCTTGATCGGGGATGAATCCGGGTTTGAAGGCATTCATATGGAAACGTGTCCGGCGCCGCGTTTTCAATGCACCTGCAGCCGGGAAAAAATGGGCGCGGTTTTGCGCAGCATTCCGATTCCCGACCGCATGACGATCGTAAAACGCAAGGAGCCGCTCGGCATCAGCTGCCAGTTCTGCAAAGAACGGTATGAAATGACCATCGAGGATTGCATCGCCGCGTGGAACCAAAAGCCGGAATAAATATTCGCCATAAAGGGCACAAGGTACACAAGTAGTGCATACCTGTTTATTTTGAGTTCTTTTGTGTTTTTTGTGGCAAAAGACCATGCAATTGCCACCTGTCATTTTCGGAACGCTGATCCGGCGCTATAAACGCTTCCTTGTGGATGTGGAGCTGGAGGATGGATCGCTGATTACGGCGCACTGCCCGAATACCGGGCGCATGACGACCTGCGCCGAGCCGGGCTGGCGGGTGGCGCTTTCCGATAGTCAAAACCCGAAACGGAAACATCGTTACACCTGGGAGCTGGTGCACAACGGGCAGTGCTGGATCTGCGTGAATACCGGGCGAGCCAACGGGATGGCGCATGAGGCGGTGTCCGGCGGCCTGATTTCCGGCCTCAGCGGCTATCCGACGCTCCTGCGGGAGCAGCAGTTCGGAAACAGCCGTTTTGACCTGCTGCTGGAGGACGGCGATCAAAAATGCTACGTCGAGGTCAAGAATGTCACGCTGCTGGCGGAGGATGGATTTTACGCCTTTCCGGATGCCGTCACCGAGCGGGGGCGCAAGCATCTGCTGGAGCTGATCGAAGTGGTTCGGGCCGGGCACCGTGCGGCCATGCTGTATGTGATTCCGCGCTCCGATGGCTCCGGTTTCCGTGCGGCGTATGAGATCGATTCCGCCTACGCTGAGGCCTTGAATGTCGCGACCGCCGCCGGCGTGGAGATTTATGCATGGGAGGCGCTGGTACATCCGGATGAAATCCGCCTGAAAAAGTCCGTAGACTGGCATGAAAACTGTTGATTTTTGTCGCGGGTAACATGGCCCGCGATAAGGAGTTAACAGGATGAAATCAGTACAGTACGGGGCGGTTCTTGCGGGCCTTTTCATAATGACAACATGTCTGGTTCAAGCGGCAACGATCGCGCCGGACACCGCACTCCGCCGTGCCGATGGGTGGATGCAGAACCATTCGGTTATGGGAAGCGTTGCCGGCCGGGATGTCCTCAAGACGACCGTTTTTTCTGAAGACGGCGGGTATTCACTTTATGTGGTCGAATTTTTTCCGGCCGGTTATGTGGTGCTCAACTCGGATGACCGGCTGCCGCTGGTGGTTTCGTTCAGCCCGTCTTCAACCATCGATCTTTCCGACGATCCGCAGAATACGTTTCGGGCCATGCTGATTCAGTATGCCAAGCGTATGGAGGAAAAGCTGCCGGCCCTGTCGGAAAGCAGCCTGCTGGAAACCTCCGCAAAACCGGTAACCACAGTGACGGTTCAATATGGACCGTATCTGGAGACAATCTGGGACCAGTGCAATCCCTATAACCTGCTCTGCCCGGATGATCCGTCGGGATCGGCCTATTATGGATACCGTACGGCCTCCGGCTGCACGCCTACGGCCTATGCCCAGCTGATGAATTTTCACCGTTGGCCGCTGCGCGGAACCTCATCTTCGAGCTATACCGATTCCGCCGGCTCCATTGTCGGTTCCCATTCAGCGGTCTATTCTGATCCCTATGCCTGGAATGAAATGCTTAACAGCTATGAGCCCTATGCAGGAAACCCGGCGGCTTCCGAGGATGCTGTATCGGAGCTGATGTATGAGCTGGGCGTGGCCGCCGAGGCCGATTATGAAAGTTCCGGGACCAGCTCAAGCATTGCCACGCTCGGTCGCAGGCTGAGCGAGTTTTTCTATTATGAACCGTGTGTCTACCAGTACTCCACCAGCGACCTGATTACGCCGATGGAGGACGATCTTCGCTCCGGATTTCCGTGTGTGGTGGCGATTCCCGG
This sequence comes from Pontiellaceae bacterium, assembly GCA_016937945.1. Taxonomy (GTDB): domain Bacteria; phylum Verrucomicrobiota; class Kiritimatiellia; order Kiritimatiellales; family Pontiellaceae; genus Pontiella. The sequence goes on from JAFGVP010000126.1 coordinate 18,992, forward strand.
TCATGCGGTGGTCGCTGACGGTCTGCTGATTGAAGACGGTTCCACCACCTACCATATCAATTATGGCTGGGGCGGCACCAACAACGGCTGGTTTACGGTGGATGGGATTCCCGGCGGGGGCCTGCAGTATGGCGTAACATCGCTGCGTCCGCGCCTGATTGCGCTACCGGTGACCAGCTCTGTATCCTTTGCCGAAAGCGAGCCGGTCGAACTGGAATGGATGGTGCCTCTTCGACGCACGAATGAGATCAGCCGGCTCGAAATCCAGCAGATCCAGCAGCAGAGCGGAAGCTGGTCCTCCGACTGCTCGCAGATCACGGGCGATAATAACGGCTGGGAAGTGGTCGATGCCGGCTACACCGGTGACTGCTGGTTTACCGGGCCGAACAGCTATGCGAGCCTTGTGCTGGGCGAAGTGTTTATTCCTAACAGCGCGACCACGCTGAGCTTCCGGCAGTTTGCGCAACTCTATATCTCGCAGTTTTCCGTCGAGGTTTCCACCGACGGCGGCGAAACCTATGAGCAGATCTATATCACGGCGTCCGACACCTATAACTGGAACTGGATCCAGAAGAGCCTTTCGCTGGCCGACTATGCGGGGCAGGAGATCCGGATCCGGTTTGTGCTGTCTGCCTCCGGCGGATATTACGACAGCACCTGGGCCGGAGTTCGGCTGGATGATATTGCCATTACCACGGAATCGTGGTCCGGCTGGAGTTCCTTTGCGGTCGATAACGACCTGCTGGTGCGCGATCCGGCGGAAATCACGGATCCGTTGCTGGACGGACAGCCGATTTATTATTCCGTGCTCACCAATCTTTCTGTCGGTACATACACGCTGGTCGCCCAGCTGGTCGATACCAACGGCGTGGAGCAGGGCATCTCTTCAAGCGTCACCGTCACGGTGACGGAGGTTACCGGAGCCGATGACGGGGACGGGATGCCGGAGGCGTGGGAGCTGCTGTACGGTCTGGATCCGGGGAGTGATGACGGCGCTCTGGATCCGGATAACGATGGATACAGCAACTATGCCGAATATATCTGCGGTACGGTCCCGACTAACGCGGAGAGTATCTGGAAGCTGGAGCCCGGCGCCGGCGCCATACCGTCGTTCATGGCTATTGCGGACCGCCTCTACACGATCAAGTACTGCACCAACCTGGCCGACAACACATGGTTTGTACTTGTTTCAGACCTTCCCGGAAGCAACGGTACGGTCGAGGTGGGAACATATGATACGGCGGCCACTGATACGCGCTTCTACCGGGTCGAGGTTCGCGAACAGAACTGACCGGTTTCAATAGGACCTTCTTATTGAGACAGCCGGAAGTTTGACTCCTTTCCTTTCAGGAATAGAATCTTTCCAGAGAAGAAGGGAGGCCAGACCATGTCGTTCAATCAAACCAGAGAAGTGCTTAACCACGCCCGCACGTTTCACCGCAAGCTCAGTGCCTTTTACGAAGGTCTGAAGGAATCGTTCGGCAGGGAGCGGACCCGTGCGCTGCTCGGCTACATGAGCCGGCACGAACAGTATCTCGACGAATGTCTGGCCGAGTTTCAGCAGGAAGTGTCGAGAAATGTGCTTGATACCTATGTGCAGTTCGGTTCCGAAGCCACTCGCTTTTCGGAGATTGCCGAATTCAGGATCCGGCCGGACATGGATGTTGAAGACGTCGTTGCAGCCGCCATGCATTTTGATGCCTGCCTGATTCGTTTCTACCGGGAAATGGCCGGCTATTCCACATCCCGCAAAGTCCGCGAGGTTTTTGAAAACCTCATGGTCATGGAAGAGCGCGAACAACTTGAACTCAGCAAGACCATTATTGATCTTGGCCCCGATATCCGTCATGCACGGTGTTTAAAAATAACAGGTTGAACAAATGTTCCACTTGAGGAACGTCTGTTTTGGCGGCCTTTCTCCGGTTCCGGCCGCCCTTGTCCATGCGAATTAGAAAAACGATCCACCGACGATGGTCGAGGGTATTCCGGCCGGATCCTTGGCATCGAACCGCAGGACTTCGCCGCTGAATCCAGTCCCGTTGTAGTACGGGACAAAATAGACATGGCGGCCGTCGAAGGCGCCGCATCGGAATCCGCGGGCGGTGGTACTGATGCCATTCAAATATGGAGTATAGCTGGACCAGGATGCTGTGTTTTGGAAATTGCCCTGCGAGTTGAACCGGAGGATTTCCCCGCTATATGCGGAGCCGTTATGGTATGGAACAAAGTAGACGTATTGTCCGTCGAACACGGCGCCGAAATATCCGTCGGGATCGCTTCCTACCCCGGCGACTCCGGGATCATAGGCTGTCCATGAGCCGGCGGTGCTGAAATCAGCCTGTGTATCATAGCGCACGAATTGACCGTAGTGAGCACTGCCGTTGTAGTGGGGGATGATATACACATAGCGCCCGTCGAACACGCCGCCGTAATAGCCGGCACCGCTTGCAACGGCATTGGCGGTCGGATCAAACGTGCTCCAGGCATTGGTGGTATTGAATGTGCTCTGGGTATCGTATCGCAGGACTTCGCTGTGATACCTCGTTCCATTGTGACCGGGCACGAAATAGATATAGCGGCCATCAAATATGCCGCCGTTATAACCGTCCGGATCTGTGCCGACGCCTTGGCTTCCGGGATCGAAAGCGGCCCACGAGTTGGTGGAATCGAAGGTGCCCTGCGTATCATATCGCAGTACTTCACCGTGGCGTACGCCGTCGTATTCCGGAGAGAAGTAGACATAGCGTCCGTCAAATACCGCACCCAGATAACCGACATGATCCCCCACACCATGGTCATGCGGTGTATAGGTGGTCCATGCGTTCGTGGTGCCAAAGTCCGCCAGGGTATCCAGCCGCAGCACTTCGCCATGATAAGCAGTTCCCGTGTTATACGGTGCGAAATAGACATAACGACCATCAAATACTCCGCCGGTATAGCCAACCGGGTTGGAGCCGACGCCCTCGGCTCCGGGATTGAATGAGGCCCAGGCATTCGTGGTACTGAAGTCGGCCTCGGTGTCCAGACGGAGAACCTCCCCGTGATAGACGCTGTTGTTCAGGGGGACGAAATAGACATAGCGGCCATCGAACACGGCTCCCATGTAGCCTTTCGGCGACACTCCGATCCCGTTTGCGCCAGAGTCGTAGGTATCCCAAAGTGACTTGGCAACCGGGGTAGGAAATCCGTCGGCATGGTACTGTCCGTAAAGCCCCGCGATGCCAAACAGTTCCACCCCAAGAACGATATTTTCAGGAATCAGATCCGCATCCCCCTGCACACTGCCCGCCCCGTTGTGGTAGCCGGCGGGGATCACCTGTTGGGTTGTACCCGGCGTGAACACCATGGCCGCGCGATCCGGCATACTGCCTGCGACTTCCTCTCCGTCTGCCCACGCCCGCTTTCCGAAAAGAATCTCGCCTTGCTGGGCATTGCCGGTGGAGGTGTCCACTACAGCGGTATCACCGGACACTCCGAAAAGAACCGTACCGGCGCGAATGTTCGCCGAAACAAGATCAGGATCGATCTGTAGAAGGCTTCCTCCTTCATAATAGCCTGCCGGGATCAGCAGCGAGTCGGCGGATAGAGTGTAGGTATAGGTCGGTGAGCTCGTGCCGACGACGCGGTAGAACATCGGAACGGACACCGTAATGGAGCCGTTGGTCGATTGCAGGTCCTGCATGCCTCGAAAGGAACCTGTCCAGGCATTGGTTGCCGTCAGTGAAGGTAACCACTCTACATGGTAGTAGAGCTCCGGATCGATATTGGTCCAGGTCAACGTGCCGCCATCGAAGGACGTTATGACCAGATTGGTGTCGCCAGCCATAGCCGTTGCACCCATCAAAATCAAGGCAGCAACTGTTGCGGAAACAGAACGTGTTTTCATCATCTACCCCCTCTTTATGCTTTGTTTCAGAATGCATAAGCCGCCTTCCCCCAGTAGGTTGGGAACGCCTGCTGCGCAGTGAAATAGAATCAGGCATAGTCATAAAGATCAAGAATAATGCTATGGGTATTCGTGCGTAATAATATCGTTAATATATGATAAACGATTGGGTATAAGACCGTGTAAAAAACGCATGCGCCAAACCTGCTCTTTTCTCGAGTGTTCGCCTGTGCTATTCAATCGGCCATGATTTATCAATTCGAAGAGCGGATTCCTTCGCTGCCGGAGGAATATTATGTGGCCGGGTCGGCAGAGGTTATCGGGGACGTCCGGCTGGGCAATCAGTCCAGTGTCTGGTTCGGCACGGTGCTGCGCGGCGATATTGAACCGATCATTCTCGGGGCCCGGACCAACATTCAGGATAACTCCGTGGCGCACACCAGCCGGAACCAGCCTACGATTCTCGGCGACGACGTAACCGTCGGCCATAAAGTGACCCTACATGGCTGCAAAGTCGGCAACAACTGCCTGATCGGCATGGGCGCCATTCTGCTCGACGGCTGCGAGATCGGCGAAAACTGCATTATCGGTGCCGGCACGCTGGTCGGTCAGGGGCGCAAAATTCCCGCCGGTTCACTGGCGGTCGGAACGCCGGCCCGGGTGATCCGCTCCCTTTCTGACGCGGATTTCCAGAACATTCACAGCTTTGCCGCACGTTATGTCGCGCTGCAGGCGCGCTATCGAAACGGCGCCATGAAACCGCTGTCCTGAAACGGGAGAATTCGATGCCTCTGAAGCTGAGTAAATGGCTGGGAACCGGTGCCGGTCGTGAACCGTTTGATTCGTCGCAATTTAATGATCCCGTGGCAATGCAAACCCGCTGGAGTCCGCTCTGTGGCGGCGGAACCAACTTCCGGACGCGCAGGCTCGTGATGCCGGAACCCGGACGTGTTGAATTCCGGACGACGGCCGGTGCATACTTCGGAAGCATCATCTTTGGCCTGTTCGGTCTGCTTGCGCTGTTCTTTGCGTTTACGATTCTTTTTCCCCGGCCGGAGTGCGAGGTGGCCCGACCGGCGGGCCTGATTCCGGGGTTCGTGGGGATGATATTTTGCACGGTGGCCATATGGCTGTTCCGTCGCTTCACGCTGCCGGTCACGTTTGATCAGGCGCATGGATTTTTCTGGAAGGGGCCACTGAGCCCACGCGATGCCATGCAGCCGGATGAGGTTAAGTGCCACTGCCGGCTGATCGATATCCACGCGCTCCAGCTGATTTCGGAACTGTGCAGCGGAGACAAGAGCTCTTTCTACAGCTATGAACTCAACCTGATACTGAAATCGGGCGAACGCATAAACGTGTTTGATCACGGCAGTCTGAAGGCCGCCCGCGCCGATGCCCATACGCTCGCAGAATATCTCGGCTGTCCGTTATGGGATGCCGTCCGGCGCTGAATTCCGGAGGGCGTTGCTTTCCGCGTTAATCCGTAATATTTTGTCCACATTAGGACCAAGCCGTATCAAAACGGTAACAATGCACCTTTAGGTTCATCACCGAACAAACGGGAATGTGCCTGTTTGCTTCGATGGGAAACCTTAACGGGGAAAAGTCATGAACAGATTTAGCAAACGACGAATCATCTATCTGCTGGCGGCCGTCACGCTGGCCTGCGGCAGCACCTACGCACTTAAATCCAGCGAATGCCTTCAGCAGGCGCTGTATGCCGAGCAGATTGAAGGCGACCTGCCGGCGGCGATCGCGAACTATCAGGCCATCATTGATGACGCTGCATCGCCGGAGGAACACACGGCACAGGCGCTCTATCGACAGGGCCTGTGTTACATGCAGCTGAAGCAGGATGAAAAAGCGGCAATCGCCCTGAGTCGGCTGGTTTCGGATTATGCCGGCCAAAGCAATCTGGTGGAAAAGGCCAAATCGGTGCTCGATTCCATTCAGATTTTTGATCCGGCATCACTGATGCCGCCTGAAACGCTGGCATATCTGGAGCTGGGCAGCACCGGACGCCAGCTCGAAACCATTCTCGGAATGCTCAAGGGAACGCCGCTCGAAGATCCGCTGCTGGCGATTTCGCAGAGCGATCCGGAGGCCCTGCGGTCCGGAGCCGGACCAATTATTGCCGGGTTGCTGAATCCGGCGATGAAAGAGGATTTTAAGAAGATTCGCGGATTGGCGGTCGGGCTGGTCGATATCCAGCCGAATCACCCGGAGGCGGTGGCCGTGCTGCATCTGGGTGACAGCACCATGCTGCGCAGCCTGTTGATGACCGGCCTGAGCATGGTCGCCCGTCCGGGTGCCGCCATTGAAGGAATGCCGACCTATTCCATTCAGGGTCAGTTGGATGTGGCCGGCGATGGACAGGTGCTTCTGGTTTCATTCCCGAGCGGCCGGCTGCCGTGGATGATTCGACAGTATAAGCATCTTTCCTCCGACACCACGCTGGCGACGGGAAATCCGTCGTTCTCACAAATGGATAAGGTGGTCCGCCAGCAGAATCTCGCGACGCTCTGGGCCAACACGGATGATCTGTTTACCCGCTTTTCGCAACGGGTGAATAACATGGAAATCCTGATGGCTGGCGGCGTTGTTAATGTCGCAACGATCGATGACCTGATGCTTACGGCCTCGCTTGCCGCCGATGCGATCGGTATTGACGGGCGTATCCGGCTTAAGGACGGTTCACAGAACATGATCTATGAAATGATCAAAACGCCGACCATTCATCGCGACGGATTAAAGGGTATTCCGGCGAACGCCGTCGGGCTGCTTAGTTTTGACCTGCAGGATGGGGATTCGATGCAGGCGGCGCAGTTGCGTCAGCTGGTGCTTTCGAATATAGGGGTGGATCTGTCGTCCGAATTGATCGACAGCATTCAGCAGGTCACTGTTTTCGGGCTGCCGTATGATGACATTACACAGCAGGATATGCCGGCCCGCCCCGGCGTGATGATTCAATTTACAGATTCAGCGCCAGTCGTTTTTCTGTTGGAGACCCTGAGACCGATGCTCGATGAGCTTGATATAAAACATCATCTGAATGAAGGGAGTGTCGTGTTTGCCTTGGATGAAGAGGTGCTTGATGCCGTCAAAGCGACCATGGCCGGAGCGCCGTCGGTACTGGATTCAGGCGCGTTGTCTGCCAAAGCGAACAAGTATAGCGATTCCGCAGAAAAGCTGGCGCTGATCGATGTTGCAGGTCTTATCCGCTGGGCCGCTTCGGATAATCTCTATGTCCTTCCGAATCCGGTGGTGACCGAGGAGATGAACCAGCGCATGTTGGATCAATATGAGATCCTTGCAGATGTGCTGCAGGGCGCAAGTTTTTCGCTGCATACGGCGGAGCTCGAGCAGGAACTGCGCATCGAGGCGCGGCTGGATGGAATTCCGGAAGTTTCCGGGATTATTGATGCGTTCCGGGGCATCATGGTGGTCGAAGGGGAGTATAATACCAAATTTATGGAGCTACGGCAGCAGGAGGCGGCGGAGCGGGCCATTCAGGAGCAGAAAAACCAGCGGACGGTGACCATCCGGAATGTGGAAAACGGCGCCGGACCTGCAATTGACGGCGAGCTCGATGAAGTCTGGAATACGGCGCGGGGCTGTACGGTGGACCGCCCGGTATCCGTATCGCCCAGCCAGCCTTATCATGGATCCCCGATTGCGGGATGCGAGCTGGCGGCCGATTTCCGGATGCTCTACGACAGCGAAAACCTGTATGTCTACATCGATGTGACCGACAGCACGCCGAACCATAATCCGGATCTTTCGTGGCAGTTCAGCGATAATGTGGTGCTTTACATCGATGCGCTGGGGGCGCGCAACCAGAGCTTCGGGCGCCGCGATTTTGAGTATGCCTTTTGCTGGGACGAAGCCCAGCCGGTGGCGGAGGAGTTCCGCAACGGCGGGATGACGGGCGTGGAGTATACAATCAAAACCACGGACAAGGGCTATTGCGTGGAAGCGGCCCTTCCATGGACAACGCTGGGAACGCCGCTGGTAGGCGGATTCCCGCAGGCCGGCACGGCGTTAGGGATTGATGTGCAGCTGAGCGATAATCAGGCCGGTGTTGAGCGCAATTATATGCTCGGCTGGAAAGATGATACCAACGGTGCCTGGCAGCGCCCGATCCTGTTCGGCCGCGGCGAGCTGGCGGCGCAGGTGGGCGGCTGGCCCGTCGGCCGGAGACCTGTGGTTGACGAAGATTCAAACGGGGTACTTTGCATTCCGGAAATCTCCGCCGGCAGCCATAACGGCGTGATCAATGGCTCGGTCAGGCAGATCGAAGCAAATCATAAGCAGATTCAGGACGGGGAAAAAACAATCGTGGCCAGTAAGTTTCAGGCCATCGAGCTTGATGGCAACAGCTATGCGATGGTTGGCGATGAGCCCGCTTTTGATATCGCCGGAGAAATGACGATCGAGTGCTGGGTAAACCTGTATTCGGTCACGGCGGACTGGATTCCGATCATCACCAAGGGAGATACCTCCTGGCGGCTCTCTACGGAGGGTCGGGAATCCAAATTTCACCTGGGGCTCAATGACCAGCCTTACGGCGCCCGCGTACACTCGGACAACGCCGTCGGCCTGAACGAGTGGCACCATGTGGCGGGAACGTATGATGGGACGACCATGCGGCTGTATGTCGATGGGGTGTTGTCCGGCGAGGAGATGTATGACGGCGGAATCGCGCTGAACGACTGCCCGGTCATGATCGGCGCCAACGCGGAAGCTCCGGATCGCCATTTCCACGGAGCGATCGCCGGTGTGAGTGTCTATAATTATGCCCGTACTGCCGACCAGATCCTGAAAGATGCCTACGGTGTGCCGGGACCGATCTGTGATGAACTGACCATTGAAACAGGGGAGTAATCCGATGAACCGATCAAATAAGAAACGAATCGTTTATCTGCTGGCGGCGGTCACCATGGCCTGCGGCGCATGGGCCGCAACTTCCGGCGAACTGCTGCAGCAGGCGCTGTATGCCGAGGAGATCGAGGGCGATCTTCCGGCGGCGATTGCCGGATACGAAAAAGTAATCAGCGATGCTTCTGCATCGGAGCAGCAGATTGCGCAGTCTTTGTATCGAAAGAGCATGTGTCATGTGCGGCTCAAACAGGATGATCAGGCGGTGGTTCTGCTTGCGCGGCTGGTGAGTCAATATTCTGGGCAGACCGATCTGATTGAAAAGGCCGAAAGCATGCTGGAGTCGCTTCAGGTGTTTGATCCGGCCATGCTGATGCCGCCGGACACGCTGGCCTATCTGGAGCTGGGAAGCACCGGGAAGCAGCTCGAAACCATCCTTGAAATGCTCAAGGGAACCCCGTTGGAAGATCCGCTGGCGCTGCTCGCAGAGAGTGATCCGGCGGAATTCCGCTCCGGACAGGGCGCCATGATGGCGGGCCTGCTGAATCCGGCGACGCAGGAGGAGTTCAAGAAGGTTCGCGGAATGGCCGTGGGGCTGGTGGAACTGAGTTCGCAGGCCCCGGCTATTGTGGCGGCGATCCATCTGGGCGACAGCGCGATGCTGCACGGTCTGGCCATGACCGGCCTGAGCATGGGAACCCGGCCCGGTCCGGTGGTTGAGGGTATGCAGACCTATTCCATTGGCGGGCAGGTTGATATTGCCTGTGACAACAAGGTGTTTCTTATCGCGTTTCCGAAGAGTCGCCTGCCGTGGATGATCCGTCAGTACAGGCATCTCTCTTTGGATGCATCGCTGGCGGGCGACGCCTCCTTCCTGAAACTCGACAAAGCGGTTCGGAGCCAGAATCTGGCTACGGTATGGGTGGATGCCGACCGGCTGTATACCGCTGTTGAGCAGGTCAAGGCGGGGCAGGAATTTCCCGGCAACGGTCCGGCGCCCCTGTTCCATATAAATGGAATGGGCATTACTGCCGACATGATCGGAATAGATAGTCTGGACTCCCTCATGGTCACCGCATCGCTGGCGACCAATGCGGTTTCGCTGACGGGCTGTATCGGGCTCAAGGACGATATGTCCAACATGGTGTATGAGATGTTCAAAACGGCGCCGTTGCAGCGTGACGGACTCAAGGGCGTGCCGCCGGAGGCGTTCTGCCTTGCCAGTGTGGCACTTTCGACCAATAACCCGGGACAGCTCCTGCAGTTGCGGCAGCTGCTGCGGATCGGGAATGGCGAGCCGTTGCCGGTGGGCTATCTTGAAAATATTGAGCAGGTGACGTTGTTTGCCTTGCCCGGTGAAGCACGCATTCCCGAAGGAATGCCGTTTCGGCCGGGATTCGTGCTGACCTGCCGGGATGTGGCGCCGGTTGAAGAGTTGCTGCGTGAGCGGGTTCTTCAGTCACCGGATCTTCCGTCCCTTATCATCGTTGAAGCCGATAAGCATACGATTCTGCTCTCCTTTGAGGAGTCGGTTGAAATGGCATCGTTCGCTGCCATGAAGCCGGAAAGCTCGGTGCTGAAGCAGGGGGTATTGCATAACGTCGTGCAGCAGAAGATGGACTCGGCAAAGAAGATGGTGCTGGTGAACGCCGGCGGGTTGGTCCGGCTCATCGGGATACAGTCCGTGTTCCATTCCGGAGCAGAACCGGAAACCGCTGAGAAGCTGAAGGCGGCATTTGCGGCGCTGGCGGATGCAATGGAAACGATGACCCTGAGCGTCTGCACCGACGAAGAGCCGTCCATGCTGTCGCTGCAGGCCCGATTGGATGGATTCCCATCTCTGGAAAAACTGATAGGGCCGATCGGTGAAATCCAGCAGGTGACCGCCGAAGCCGAACAGCAGCAGGCCGAAGCGCGGGCACGGGAGCAGGCCGCTAAACTTGAAGAACTGATGAACCTTCCGCCGGCACGCATTGTAGAAACGACTACATCGCCGGTCATTGACGGTGAAATGGACGATGTCTGGAATGCTGCGGTGAACTATGATCTCGCGAGAACCATCTATGTGAATCCGGGGCCGGAGGCCAAACCGTCCGCCCGCTACCGAATGATGTGGGATGCACAAAAGCTGTATGTCTTCATCGATGTAACCGACAGCACGCCGGCTAAAAATCCGCAGCAGATCTGGCAGTTTAATGACGGCATTGAGCTCTATCTGGATGCCTCCGACAGCAAACCTGCCGGATACGGCGATACGCAGTTCCAGTTCGGGCTTCTGTGGAATGCGGATGATGCCGTTGCGATATGCGCCCAGGAGCACGGCCGTACGGTTCGTGCCATCGAAACGGGATTGAAAAACACGGAGAAGGGCTATTGTTTTGAGGTCGCCTTCCTCTGGAGCGAGCTGGGGGCCACGCCCGCGGACGGCGCACACATCGGTGTCGAAGTGCAGGTGAACGATAATCGCGGCCGCGGCGGGCGCGACGCCAAGATCAGCTGGCACGATCCCTACGACCAAGCCTGGCTTAATCCACAGTATTTCGGCCGCGCCGTGCTGGTCGGAGCAGGAGAATAAACCATGGCCGCCGGCTTCATGAATCGACGCAGTCAGTTTCAGTGGGTGGTGCTTCTGGCCATGGCCGTGGTGGTGCCTACGGTCAGCCTGCTCTGGTTCATGAGCCGGGCCGTGGCCAACGAGCGGTTGGTTATTCTGCAAAAGCTCGGCGCGATCTACCAGCAACGGCTCGAGCATGCCGGCGATCTGGCCAAGCGTGATGCCAGTGGAAAACTGTATGACGCCTTCGGGCGGACCAACTGGCCGCTGACTCCCAATGCACTCCCGAAACGGATTGCGCAGGAAGACGGTTTTCTGGGCGCGGTCTGTATGGACGGCGCCGGGCGCCGTATTTATCCAATTCCCGGCGTCGACGATCCGGCCGATTCAATGCTGTCCGGCGGTCCGCTGACC
>JAFGVP010000127.1 GCA_016937945.1 Pontiellaceae bacterium
GATAAAACTTATCAAGGATCGACTTATTCCAACCGGATTTAAGAAAATCCATGATCTCGATTTTATACGCATCAGGATCCATCGTTGTCGGAGAGCCGTCCCGCTTCAGATTAAGATTATAGTATGAAACCTTCAGGTCGTTACCCGAGGATCCGCCGCCGCCGAAAATGGTCGTTTTTGTAAAATCAGGCAGATCCATCACCTCTCCAAGACCTGCACCGATACCACCGAGCAGGCCGTCTCCTGTGCCCTCCAGATCCGGCAACATGATTTCAGGCATTTCCCGACTTTTGACTTTGGCCACAATGCGCGAAGAAGGTTTGGGCTGGGAGCTTTTCTGAACCTTCACCTTTGGCTTCTTTAACTGCATCTTCGGACGCTCTACCGGCGCCGGAGCAACAAACTCCGGCTCCTGCTTGGTAACCACAGTGAATACAACAAAAAGACCCGCAAGAAAAAATGCACCGGCATGAATCAAAAGGCTGATCACCAGACCGCTCGGACCACCTTTACCAACCCGTGGACCACCGGATTTCTTTTTACGAATCTCATCGAACTCTGTTTTCATTAAAACTCCCTCAGTTGCCTAGCTCTGAAAGGTAGGTTGCAAGCGCTTACAAGGCAAAGCGTTTTTTCAGCAATTCAGGGGAAATTTCACAAAATATCCCCCGGTTTGCCGCCGGAGACTTATGCAATATTATTGCAAGGAGCTTTTTCCATTCGAACCACTGACAGCCTCTTCCATTTCCTCCAGGGCAACGCCTTTGGTTTCCGGAACCATGGCCTTCACCCAGATAAGCTGGATTACCATCATGAAGCAGAAGAATCCGAAGATGATTGCCGGAGGAAGTGACTCAGCCATCTTTGGAAAAACGAGGGTAAGCGCAGCCGCAAAGAACCAGTGGGTAAAGCTGCCCAACGATTGTCCGGCCGCCCGGTTCCGATTGGGAAAGATTTCCGAAATGAAGACCCAGATCACCGCTCCCTGCCCAATGGCATGAGCCGCGATGAAGCCGAAGATACAGACCGGAACGATACTGAAGCTTTGCGCCTTGAATGCCCAGGTGCAGAGGCCCAGTGAAATGATGTAACCGAATGAGCCGATGTAAAGCAGTGTGCGGCGCCCCACCCGGTCAATCAGCCAAAGTCCTACGTAGGTAAAAATCAGGTTTGTAATCCCGATCCCGACGGACTGCAGCAACGCCGCCTGCTCGCCCAATCCCGTCCATTCAAAAATGCGCGGCGCAAAATATAAAATCGCATTAATCCCGGAGAGCTGATTGAAGAAGGCAATCAGGAACGCCAGCATAATCGGCATCCGCAGTCGCGCCGTGAAAAACTTCTTCGCGGTTGCCCGATCACCGAGGCTCTGCTCCACACGGTCAGCCAGTTCATTCAGCTGTGCATCCGACATGCCGGGATTGATCCGACGGAAAACTGCCAGCCCCTCTTCGCGGCGGCCGGCATGCGTAATCAGCCAGCGCGGACTTTCCGGCAGGGTCATGCAGCACATTGAGTAGATCAATGCAGGGAGCGCCTCGATGCCCATCATCCAGCGCCAGGCGATCTCCGGATTCAGGTATTTGCCGAGGAAAAAGTTGGAGACAAACGCCACCAGAATCCCGAACACAATATTAAACTGGAACAGGCCGGCCAGCCGACCCCGCCGCTCTGCCGGAGAGATTTCCGAGATATAGAGCGGCGACGCCACAGTGGCAATCCCCACGCCCACGCCGCCGATAAAACGGGAAATCATGAAAAAGCTGGAATTAGGTGCAAGCCCCGACCCCAGCGCAGAGATAAAATAGAGCAGACCAATGCTCAGCTGCGTCTTGCGCCGCCCGAAACGCTCCGTCGGAAAACCGCCCACCAACGCCCCCAGCACGGTACCCCACAGCGCGGCGCTCATGGTCAGCCCGTGCATGAAGGAATCCAGACTCCAGAGCTCCTGAATGCGCTGTTCCGCACCGGAAATAACAATGGTATCAAACCCGAAAAGGAAGCCGGCTAACGCCGAGGTCAGCGCCCAGAAAAACAGTTTCTTATTGTGCATATTGATCTTCTCCATATTTCATCAAAGCCGACTATTTCAATCGGAACGAGGTCGCCGCCTCTTCATCCTGCTTATATTGTTTCAACAACAGGCTGATATCGCCCTGAAGCATGCTCATATCGGCTTCCATCGTGATGGTCTTTTTCTGACCGGGCATCAGCGTGATATAGTTATCATTCATGATCACCGGAAGCACGCGTTCTTGCGTTGTTTTATTCATCAGGCGCAGGCGGTTTGCAAAAGCAACCGTCGAAGACGCGTTGGCAACGACCAGCTCGATCCGGCCTTTGTCGCCGACCTGCTCTTTTTTGACAACCTTAACCGCCACATTTGCCTTCGGCAGTTTATTCAGCTCCGTATAGTCCAGATCGTTTACGCCGTTTCTCCAGTAAAAGTTTTCGGAGATCAGGTTTCCAGCCGAATCCTTGAGTTCAAGATTGATGAAGTGGAGCGGCGTCAACTCCGCGGCCTTTGAATCAGCACCATATACTTCAAATTCAAAGATGGAATATCCATATGCCGTGGCACGTTTCAGTCCATTCATCCTTACGTAACGCGCAGAGACCGGATTGAAGGTTATCTCATCGGTTTGACCATCGCCATTCTCCGTCGAATAAACGGACCTCCATAATGCGGCATCGTTCGACACCTGTATTTCATACGATGCGGCAGAGGCCGCCTCCCATTTCAGCACCACACTGCCGATCGTCTCCGGTCGTCCGAGATCGACATAAATCCACTGCGGATCACTGTAGTCACTTTCCCAGCGACTTCCCGATCCACCGTCCACAGCGAGTGCCGCTGAGTCACCTTGCGCAGATGAAGCAACGACCTTCTTTCCATTTGCCAGATTTCCCGGATTAAAGTTCAGCTTGAAGGCTTCGGTTCGGTCTGCGGAAGGAACGTCTACGACCGCCTGTGCACAGTACGGTGCCATCGCTTTGCCGTTCAGGTCATAAACAACTGCCGAGGCGGTCACCCCCTTCAGCTCGTCCGAAGATGAATTAATCACCTTGACGCTGTTATCGGACGAATTCCACTGGATGTGCTGCGGCTCACAGGCTTTCTTTGCGCCCCAGTAGGCGCCGGAAGCATCGTAGTAATAATCATAGGTCTGCCAGACAAAGGATGGATAGGCCGACTGGCTCATCCAGATCAGCATGCCGGAGGCATCGTTCCACATCTTGTCATTCCAGGCTTCATACATGCCTTTCATGACTTCAATGTTGATCAACTGGGCCTTTTCGCAGAACGCCTCAAGATTATCCGATTCACCGTATTGCGTGTTAACCGCGTTCTTGTAGTTGATCGGACTGGCATTGGAGGCCTCTTTCCCGAAGTAATGTTTATTCCAGACATTGTCATCTTCATTCTTCAGCTGTTCATCGGTCGGCAGCGGCCACTGTTGATCTTCGGGAATAAATTCAATAACGCTCTCATATACAGGAAACGTCGCTGTTCCGATTTCAGAACGCATTCCATACCCGCGATCCGAACCATAGGGATACGGCGGTTTATTCCAGGCCAGGTTGCTGCCCGACGATTCAAAATGATGCTTCGGCGGCCGGTTCCCCCACCATCCGCTGCCGGACAGGCCATCCTGATTCGAGCAGGATTTATACATTCGGTCGTTATGATCCTCCGCACCGACGATGCCCCGGAGGTAATCATCCAGCTCGGGCGAAGGATGGGTTTCGTTGGCGCCGCACCACAGCGCAATGCTGGCATGGTTTCTCAGGCGCCGCACCTTATCCAGCGCGTTCTTCTTAAAGTCCTCACGGTTTTCCACTTCGTTGTAGGCAACATAAATCCAGAAATCATCCCACACCATGATGCCGTACTTATCGCAGTAATCGTAAAACTCGTCATCGGTCACACAGCCGGTCCACAAGCGGATCATGTTATAATTCATATCCTTGTGGAGCCGGATTTTTTTCTCATACTCCTCACCGTGACAACGCAAAAGATATTCGCTCATGCCCCAGTTGCCGCCCTTGATGAACAGCTTCTGACCATTGATGAGGAATGACATCACCGGCCAACCGGCAACGTTGCGATCAAACCGGTATTCATACTTCCGGATGCCGAAGGTAATCTCTTTGCGATCGGAAACCTGCCCGTCAATCTCGCAGGCGACATCGCAGGTATACAGATCCGGAGTGCCGTATCCGTTCGGCCACCACAGCCGCGGATTCTTAACCACCAGTGCATCAAACTCCTTGCGGTTCATGTAGACTTTCGAGATCGCTCCGGGCTCAAGCGTGATCGACTTTGAAACCTCGATATCGCCCGGCTGAATACGGATGCGGACCTTGGCGGTTTGCTTCCGGCCCGAGCTGTTCTTCAGGGCGGTCTGGAATGCAAGGTAGGCGGTGGCATTATCTTCCAACTCCGACCGAATCCACGGATCGCGCATGACAACGTCGCCAGTCACTTCAATATAAGCATTGCCGGTGATTCCGGCCAGGCGACCGGGAACATACGGCATCCAGTCCCAGCCGGCCGCAGCCAGATAGGTCGGACTGGCCGAGATGCCGAACTGATCCTTTGCATCGCGGTCCTTTTTCTGGTTCGCATCATAGATCAAAACCGCCACGGCATTTTTCCCCTTCAGGTTTACCAGATCCGTCACATCAAATCGGGAGCGCAGCATATGCCCGCTGACATCTTTGGTTGAGGTTGCGGTGCCGGAAATCTTCTGCCCGTTCAAATAGAAGTCGGCAAAGCGATTGACGTTGTCAAAATTGAGCCAGATCCGCTGCCCCTTCTTTACGGAAGCCGGCATATCAAACTCGGTTCGATACCAGAACGGCCGGCTATAAAACGCTTCATCCACCTTTTGGATATTATCCGCATAATTCGGATCCTTCTCCAGTCCGGCATCCACGTAAGCGGTAAAAACAATTCCGGGCACAACTCCTTTGACCGCATCCTTCAGCCGATATCCCGGCTTCGAGACCTGTTCGCCCGATTGCTTCACATCGTCCTGCGGTTTAATTTCCCAGTTGATTTGCGGATTCGAACTATCCAGAGACATTCGATTGTCCTGCGCATGCCCCGAGCATAACCCCAATGCCACGCCGTACAAAAGAATGCAGCACTTCAGCTTATTTATTCTACCCATGATGATTCCCCTGATCATTTTTCTGTGAGCCCTTTCCAGCTATCCGTCCGGAACGGGGAGGCGAGCAGGCCGTCGCTGTTGATCAGGTTGATTTGAATCGGATTATCGGCCCAGCCATACCGCACGGCCACGGGCGTTTTAATGGCATCACAGAACACCTCCACCTGATTGTCCCGGATCTGTGCATCAGCCCATACAAAATGCTGATCTTCCCCGGCGATGGCAAATCCTTTTACCTCCGGCCCTCCATCGAGTGTGGAAAGCCCGTTTCCGATCCTCGAAAACGTGAGTATGATTCTCTCACCCTGCAACTCCATGTGCTCGAACACGGGGCCGGAAGGGAGCACGTCCTGCCCATACGCCACCTTCAGCGCTGCGTGGGCCAACCGTAATCCGACATCTCTTTTATTCCGGGGATGAATATCGAACGCTTCTCCGATATCCGTAATCACGGCCTGACCGGTTTTCGGCAGGTGAAGGGTCATGTTCTGCGCCTCCCGCAGCTCTGCCCACTCGCTTTCTTTCGGGAGCTCGGCTTCCGCCATAAAGCTGGCCAGCTGCACCCACAGGAACGGAAATTCATCCCCCCACTGGTTCCGCCAGTCGTTGATCATGTTCGGGAACAACGTGCGATAACGGAAGGCATCGCCGGCATTATTTTCGCCCTGATACCAGATGACCCCCGTGATTCCGTAACCGACTAACGGATGAATCATTCCATTGTACAGCAGCGAAGCGAAACTGTTGGGGCCGTTCCCGCGGGTCTGGAAACCATAAGATGAACTCAGCACAGAAGGTTTACACGCCCACATTCCAGCCAACGGATATATCGAGCCTTTCACCTCCAGGAAAAGCTGATCGGCCTGCCCGTACATACCGCCGGCACCGGCCGTATCGGTAATCTGAACCACAATATGGTTTTCACCGGCCTTGAGAATGCCCGGTTTAATTTCATACGTACGCTCCGCCATCCAGAACCCCATCGAACCCACCCGTTCCCCGTTGATCCAGGTAACGTCCTCGTCATCGATCGGCCCCAGATGAATAACCCCCGCTGCACCGGCCGCATCGGCAGGGAGTTCGATCGTCTTCCGGAACCAGATGATTCCATCTTCCTGCCCCCATGCTCCATCCCATGTTTTAGGCACCTCCATCTGCTTCCAGCCCTCAACGGATGACGCAGGATCATACCACTTATCCTTAATAGCCGGATCGTTCTTTAAATCAGCATTGAACCGACGAACATCCTCCATGGTATAGCCGAGCGCCTCTTCCAGCGAGCGCCCTGAAAAACCCGCATACTCTGAATTCTGCATGGAGGCTTCCCAGCTGGTCCAGGTCTCAATATCTGTACCGCCCCAGGAGGAATTAATCAGCCCGATCGGAACATCCAGTTTTTCCTGCAGGCGTTTCCCGAAAAAATAGCCTACCGCCGAAAATCCGGCGGATGATTCCGGTCCGCAGACCCACCACATCGCCTCTCCGGCATCGTACTGTTCCTGCGTATGGATCACCTTAGGAACGGTAAACAGCCGGATCATTTCGTTCCCGGAACGAGGGATCTCCTCCTCCCCCGTCAAGGCACTGTTCAGACCGAACTCCATATTCGACTGTCCGCTGCAGAGCCATACATCACCAATAAGTACATTATCCAGAATGACCGCATTGTCTTTCCCCGTCACCTCCAGGGCAAACGGACCACCATGCGGCATCGCCGGCAGTGTTACTTTCCATTGACCATTCTGATCCGCCACGGCCGTTACGCGTTTGCCGTTAAATTTAACCGCCACCTTTTCGCCGCTGTCCGCGGTTCCCCAAACGGTGATCGCCTTATCCCGCTGCAGCACCATGTTGCTTGAAAAAATATTCGGCAGTTGAACCTCGGCCTCTACCACGACCGCAGAGAAAAGTGCAACGATCGTTGCCAGTTGTCTGAGTTGCTTTTTCATCATCGATTCTCCGGTTAATCCGATATTTCCAATGTATTCAACCCTGGCGTCAGGCTGTATCTCCCGCCCTTCCAGATGAGTATTCCTGTCGTTTCAGCGGGAATGCTTATCTCTATTTCCCACTTCAAGTTGGATAACACATATCTGACGGTAACCGCCCCGTTGGGATGCGGGACCTCGCCGCTTACCGTCGTCAGCGATCCAAGGTGCGGCTCGATCCGGATGACTGAAAATCCGGGCGCATCGCTGTCGATGCCCAACACCGTCCTGAAGAATTCAATATTGGGACTGCTCGCCCACGCATGACAGTCGGAGCGCGTGTATTCCAGATTGGTCGTTTCCGGCCAGGTGGTCAGTCCCATGGCCATGCTGTTGCGCCAGTCATCCAGCCAGCTCATGTATTCGTCACCCAGCCCGCCTTTAACCAGCGCCTGATTCAGGTAATATTTAAAATAGAGCGTGCACGGGGTTAACGACTGATCCGTCAGCAGACGGTTGCAGACGGACGGCAGATTCTCTTCATCAACAAGCCCGGTGAGTATCGCCAGCGCACTGGTGTGCTGGGAGAACGATTTATGATCCACGGTATCGGCAAAGAGCTTCCGGGATGCATCCCAATATTTCCGGACCACGGCCTCCTTCAGCTGGACGGCCTTCCGGCCATAGTGTTCCGCAAAGGCCGGCATACCCAGTTCCGCCTCCATTTCCGCCGCCCACTGATACGCCCACAGCAGCTGCATATCGACCATGGCCGAGCAGCCGTCACTGCCCCGGGGCGGCGCCCCGATAAACCAGCCGTCGCCGCCGGCCCAATCGACAAAGTTCCAGTACGGCAGGTTTTTCAGCGATCCATCGGGCTGCTGGTATTTTTCGAAAAAGCTGAGAATGGAGCGGACCCCCGTCAGCTTTTCCTGAACGAAGTCCGCATCCGGTCGATACATCCAGTAGTCATGCAGCATGCCGATATACCACAGCGAGAAGGTTGAGATAATCTGTACGCCCTTGGTGGGATAGCGGCTCAGGGTAACGCCTTCCGGCAGGCGGGAATGATCGATCAGGTCCAGGGCATGGCGAGCCAGCCGATCATCCTGCGTATTGTAATAGGAGATCAGCGCCTGAATACGCGTGTCACCGATGTACTGCAGTTGCTCGTAAAAGGGACAGTCCCAATAGGTGTCCATGGCGCACAGCCGGGCGGTCCGCCATCCGATCTCCAGCATGTCCGAAATCTCACGGTTAGCGGAATCAAAGACCGATTCCTGCTTAAACGGATAACCGATAAAGGTGCCGTAAATATCGTTGATCGTCAGCGGCTCGTCCTGGGTTTCAATCTCCAGCTGCACATACCGGAACGTCCGCCAATACAGGGTCGTGAACAACTGATCCGGCTGCCCGTTGGAAATCACACGATCCAAACGGCCGAGAAAAATTCTGTTTTCAACATCATTGCGATTGCCCTTGCGCGCGCCGTACCGGTTCTCCTCCACAATCAGTGACTCTGCAAAACTCAGATCAATTACTGCATCTTTACCCTGACTGAACTTCAGCGTGAGCAGGGCATTGATCAAACGCGTCTGATCAAGCAGAAGCGTGACTTTGCTGTTGGCGGGAATGGTGATCGAATCCGGCTTTGCCGGAAAAGCGCCTTTAACGCTCATCCCCTCCGCCTTGCGCAGTGCGGGAATGCGTTCGCGTTTTAATTCCATGGGCGGCAGCGGCGATGGAACCAGCATCCACAGGCCGGACAGCATGACATCCCTCTTCAGGTTGCCCCGCTCAATCTCCACCGCATCGGGCCAGCCGCTGTCATCAAAGTCCGGCGCATTCCATCGCATGATGCTCAGATTCATATCCACGCGCTCACCGACGCTCACGGCAAAGATGCTGCGCAGCGGCTGATAGCCTTCGTCCCGAATACACTTCCAGCCGGCATTTGAATTGAGCACATCCTCGCGCACAGAATTACCCTGCAGGATAAACGCCGTCCGAATACTGTTCTGCGCCTCGGGACGATATTGCGCTTCATTCCAGACCTTGGCCGCAATGCAGTTGTCACCCGCCTTCAGATAAGGCGCCAGGTCCACTGTTTCATAATTCCAGTAATAGACATCGCCGCGCGCCGGACCGGTAGACACCATGGTGCCATTGACAAACAGTTTGTACTGGTTATCCGCTGAAACACACACCTCAAAGCGCTCCGGCACGGCATCCAGACGAATGTTTTTCCGGAAATAATAGACGCCGTATTGCAGCCCCTCATCGCCCGGCGCGGCGATCCAGGCCGCACTCCAGGATCGTCCCGAAGGAGTCGCCTGTACGGCAACGCCTCCGATTAAAAAAATAGCACAGAGCAGCAACAGCCGTTTTACCGAATTCATCATCTAAGTCCTCGTTCTACTTTCTTCCACCGCAATGCATCATGGCTCACTCACGGAAAACGGCAGGTCGGCATCGCCGGTTCCGCGCGCCTTGTTCGGTATGCTGCCCATCGTAAATTTCAGCACCCCGCCCTGCATAATTTCGTCATAGCTGATCCAGCTGCGGGTCAACGGATGCCCATTCAACGTCGCCGTTTGGATATAAACATTCTCCGGGCTGTTTCCGACGGCCTCGATCGTAAAGACCTTACCGCTCTCCAGGGTAATCGAAGCCTTCTCAAACATCGGACTGCCGATGACATACTGGTCCGACCCCGGACAGACACTGTAAATACCCAGCGCACTCAGCACATACCACGAAGAGAGCCCGCCCTGATCCTCATCGCCGGGATATCCCTTTTCGGAGGCGTTATACAACCGGCTCATGATTTCCCGCACCTGATATTGGGTCTTCCAGGGCCGGCGGGCATAGTTATACAGATAGGCAACATGCTGAACCGGCTGGTTGCCGTGCGCATACTGTCCCATTCCCGCATCCAGCATTTCACTGATTTCATGGATCACGGTACCATAGGAACCCACCCGATATTCATTGCTGCCGGCAAAGAGTTCATCCAGCTTCGCGACAAACGCCTCTTCACTGCCGACCAGATGAATAAGGCCGCGAATATCATGAAAGACCGACCAGGTATACTGCCACGAATTGCCTTCCGTAAACGGACCGCCCCACTCATACGGATCAAAGTCCGGCCGCCAGCAGCCGTCCGGCATCCGGCCGCGCATAAAACCGACCGCCGGATCCCACACATTTTTATAGTGATAGATCAGCTTACCGAAGAATTCTTCGTACTCCTTGTTAGCGGTCATGCAGGCCAGATGATAGGCGCACCAATCGTCATACGCATACTCCAGCGTCTTGGCGGTTGCTTCCCCCACCCGCTCAAACGGAATATAGCCGAGCTCAAAATATTCCTTATGCGCCTCGCGTCCGCAGGAACCGCCCCACGGGCTCTTGTTGGTAATCTCATGCTTGTAGGCCGCCAGTGCCTGCTCCGGATCAAAAGTCCGAATGCCCTTCGCCCACGCATCGGTCAAAAGCGAAATCGCATGGTTGCCGATCATGATGCCGGAGTTGCCCGGACAGCACCACGACGGATACCAGCCGCACTGTTCCTGCGCATCCAGCAGCGCCTGCATATAGCGGCCCTGCATCGTCGGATGCAGAATATTGGTCAATGGAAACTGACTGCGGAACGTATCCCAGAAGCCGTTATCCGTATACATATAGCCATTATGGATCTTTTCATCAAACGGGCTGAAATAGTATGGGCTGCCGTCGCTCCTGATTTCATAAAACTTATGCGAAAAGAGATTGGCCCGGAAGAGGCAGGAATAAAACGTCGCCTTATCCGCTTCGCTTTTTCCCTCCACCCTGACGCGACCCAGTAGTTCGTTCCATAACCGGGCCGCCTTTGCTTTCGTCTCATCCAGCGTTTGATCGGCCGCGATCTCGCGCTGGAATGTAACCTCCGCCTGCTCTGGGCTGATGTAGGAAGCGCACACCTTGACCTGCACCGTCGAGCCGGGCTCAAACTGAAGAAATGCGCCGGCCCCCTTCCCTTCTGCTTCTTTGTTTCCAGCCTGAACGGTTCCGGTCCGGTTCTCCCACGTGCCATACGCCGTAAACGGCTGATCAAACTCGAGAATAAAGTGGCTCTTCAACGACCCCGGCGTAAGCCAGCCTCCGTTATGCACCCAGCCGGTAATACGCCGATGATCGGGGTGGATCTGAATATGGCTGTCTCCGGTATACCCGTCCAGTACCAGCCAGGCAGGATCGCCGCCCGGAAAGGTGAAACGCATATGTCCGCAGCGCTCTGTCGGCGAAATCTCGGTCTGGATCCCGTTGTCAAATTTGACGCTGTAATAGTGCGGCTTTGCGGTTTCGTTATCGTGACTGAATGCACTGGCCCGCGTCTCTTCATCCACGGCCAGTTCGCCGACTTCGGGGAACAGCGAAAACACATTATAATCATTCACCCACGGACTGCACTGGTGCACCTGCTGGAATCCGCGAATCGTTTTGGAGGGATACTGATATTTCCAGCCATGCCCGTTTTTACCCGTCTGGGCCGAATAAGAATGCATCGGATATGGCACAGCAATCGTCGGGTAGGTATTCCCATGGCTGTAATCCCCCTTCGATTCCGTACCCTGCAGGGTATTGACATAACTCACCAGCTCAGGCCCACCCACGCATTGCAGTCCCACCCCGAGCCAGACCGCCATGATATACCGTCCAGCTTTCATTCGTCTTCAATCCCCCATTGTTTATTGGGCTGTTCCCCCATTTCGAGTTCCAGAACCCCTCCAGCGGCAACCTCGTCATGCCGCAACCAGCATCGGCCCAATGAACGGCCGTTCAGCGACGCCTTCTGGATATACAGATTATCCTCCGAATTATTTACCGCCCGGATAACAAAGGTTTTCCCGGAGGTATACGCGGGATCAAGCCGAAGCGTCGCTTCATCGAACACCGGGCTGGTGATTTCATACCGCGGGTCGCCGGGACAGATCGGATGCAGCCCGATGGCCGCCAGAACATACCAGGCCGACATCTGGCCCACATCTTCATTTCCCACCAGCCCCTCCACCTTGTTTTTATACGCCCGACGCGCAATCGTACGCGTCCATTTCTGTGTCAGCCATGGGGCCCCCAGCCGATTAAAGAGGAACGGAACGTGATGCACCGGCTCGTTGGCGTGGTTGTAATATTCATTCCACATCATGTTTTCGGGGGCCTGCTCGAAAAACGCCGTCAGATCAGCCAGCACCTTTTCCCGGCCGCCCATGAGCTCCACCATGCCGTCGACATCGTGCGGCACAAACCAGCCCTGCTGATACGGATTGCATTCCACCGACCCATGCCACTCCTCCAAACGTCCCCGCTCCGGCCAATCCTGCCAGGTGCCGTCCTCATTTTTAGCCCGGAACCAGCCCACCTGCGGATCAAATACATTCCGGTAGCTTCGGGACAACTGCATATATTTTTTGTAGTCCTCCTCGTTACCACGCGCCTGGGCCAGTTGAGCCATGCACCATTCGGTATAGCTCAGCTCCAGCGTGTTGGAGATCGGAAATTCTCCCACCGCATACCCGGCACTGCCCGAATCAGCGGCATCGGTCCGGATACAGAAGCCGAGGGCTTCATTCCCGCTTCGTTCGCAGGAGTTCAGCGCGATCCGATAGGCCCGTTCCAGATCATAATCCCGAATCCCCTTGGCATAGGCATCTGCCAGCACCGACACCGCCGGATTGCCGATCATGCAGCCGCTATAGGCATTGAGCAGCTCCCAGCGTTCAAAATAGCCGCGACCGCTCTCATCGGCCAACGTGGTCAGTGAGTTGAGCATATCACTCACCACCGAAGGATTAATCAGCGTCTGCAGCGGGAACTGACTGCGGAACACATCCCAGCCGCTGAAGATCGTCCGCTTGGTAAAGTTTGCAGAAACATGCGCCTCCTGATCGCCTCCGATATACTGATCATCCACATCTTCAAAGGTTCGCGGATCAATCAGCGTGTGATAGAGCGCCGTGTAGAAAACCGCTTTCTGATCGTCCGTTCCGCCCGCGACCGAGATGCTGCGCAGGGCTTCGTTCCACGCATCCGCGGCAGCCAGACGGATCTGCTCAAAATCCCACCCGGCCATTTCAGCCTTCAGGTTTTTCTTTGCCCCGTCCTGACTGACAAAAGAAATACCGACCTTGAGCAGGACCACAGGGTCACCCTCCGGTCCGAACTCGGCAAAAAAACCGAGGTGCTTTCCTTCCCTGGCACGAACGCCCCGCTCCACCGTCGCTTCGGCCACCCGCGTCTGGTATTCAGGACCGGTGACTTCGTCAAGCTTGCGAACCCAGTCGTCCGGAATCTCCGCCGTCCAGATCCCGTATTCTTTCAGCGGACGGCTGAACTGGGCATAAAAATAGACCGTGTAACTGGATTTTCCGTCCCCGTTCCCCCATCCGCCGCCTTCGGGCGGACACACCATCCGGCCGGTAATGGTATGCTCATCCAGCACCTCCACCGACTGCAGAGTCGAGGTTCCGCCCACCCTTCGCGCCAGATCAATCTGAACACGCGCTGTTTCGGTTGCCGGGAAGGTGAAACGGTAAATCCCGCAATGCGTGGTAGCCGTCATTTCGGCCTTCACAGCATAATCATCCAGCACGACCGAATAGTATCCCGCCGTCGCCTGTTCGGACTCTTTGGCATAGCGGGAACGATAACCGCGGTCCGGATCGTCTGCGGGACCGGCCGACGTTTTCAGGTCGCCGGTGGTCGGCATCACCAGGAAGTTTCCCAGGTCCCCATGCCAGCCGATGCCGCTCATCTGGGTCAGCGCAAATCCTTCGATTGAGGTATGTTCATAGCTGTACCCCGATCCGTTGTCCCCGCCGGTCACCGTATTCGGGCTGACCTGCACCATGCCGAACGGCGTGGTCGCACCGGGAAAGGTTTTTCCCAAACCATGATACACCCCGGCCGCATCCGCACTGGTGCTGGCTCCGATAAACGGATTCACATAGAACGCTGGACAGAATTCCTGCGCCGAAAGCTGCGAGCACAAGCCGACCACACCGGCCAGCAACGAAAGCGTGTATTTATTGAAAGGTACGTTCATCTGATCCTGCCTTGGTAACTTTCAGGGTTCGAAATCCGAATTGCGGCATAGACAGCCGCGTAACCGCCCCGCCATCGGAGCTGATACGCAACGGCATCTCCTCCAGCGGCTTCCCGTTTAAATCAACGAGCTCAACCTTTTTCACCGGAAAGCCCCAGCGAATCTCCTGCGGACCGCCCGAAGACGATACCTTGAAAAAACGC
>JAFGVP010000128.1 GCA_016937945.1 Pontiellaceae bacterium
CGTCTTTGTATTGGCCTTCCACATAATAAGGCAGTTCCGGAAGCATGCCCTTTGCGGTTTTAACGGTTACATTTTCTACGCCGATAAGGTCCGCGTTCAGCTGACGGGCGCGGTCTTCGCGATAACTGGTTTCCGGCGCGCTGTCGTCGTTGCCGCCCCATTGTTCGTCGGAGATGGCGTTGTGATGAATCACCGCCACCTGACGTTCTGTCAGCGCAGTGCGGTAAAACCGGATGTCGTGGAGTTTTCCTTTTAGCCTTGGATTTTTATCCATGGAACCGCCAACCAGCATGTGGTTTGATTTGGGGCTGGAGGCGTTGAGTATATCGTCCATTGTAATATTTACATTGTTGTTTTGTGCAACGCGGATTCCGTTAGCAAAAAGGGATAGTTCTTTTGTGGTCGTATTTAGAACGATTGCCAAATGAATAAAACCCTCGTCATTTCCTTTAATTGCCGTTGCTCTCAGCTGAACTTTTTTCTCCCTTGCGCTAATGCTGGTCCTCACTTCGTAGCCGTCACTATTTAGGTTGCATGTACAGAGAAATCGATGGTCTTTGTCTGATCCCAGATCAAAGACGGTTTGTCCCATGTCGAGGGAGTAAAGCTGGAGCCATCCGGCCACGCTGATGCTTTCTGTTTCGTTCAGCGCCTGTCCCGGCAGTGTGATATATGCGCCGTCGGAAAGAGTCAGCACCTTACCGAAAAGTTCATCGCCGGCATATTGCGCGGTTCCATCGGCGACCGAGGCGTGCAGGCTGTTGCGCGATGCATCCTCCAGGTTGCCGTCAAAAACGTAGCGGGCAATCAGGGCGGTTTCACCGATTCCGTCCAGGAACTGATCGCCTTCGGCTCGAGCGGCTGGGTTCATGATGCTCATCGTGGCGGCAAGCAATAGCAGACCGGTTCGCTGAGGAAAACTCCGGAAGCAAATGTATCCGGATTTTCTGAGGTGATGTTGAGTTGGCATGTCATTTTTCCTTACGGCTCTTGTTTGAATGTTACTGCAATGGAGTGGTCTCCATGCACATCCCGGAACGTGTACTGCTGCAGGGTTCCGATCGGGAATCCGTTCAGGATCACCTGATCAACCACGTATCCCGTTTCAGAAATAAACGTGAAAACCTGTTCTTTACCGTCTTTCACCGAGGTTGCTCCGTTCGGTTCAATCCGGCCGTCGGCATAGGTTCCCGCCACACCGGAAACATCATCGAGCACGTTTGTCGGCGGAGTAAGCGTTTCGAATTCATCCTGATAGTCGTAGGCGATGGTCGGGGCATATTCCGGCCACTCATAGGTTTCGCCTGCGCGGGAATGGAGGTTCAGTAAAACGACCGCAACGACGGTCCATCCGAAAAAGGAGGGGCTTTGCTTGAGTGTCTTTCGCTTCGGCAGCGTTGCAGTCTGTAACCTATGGATACTTCGAATCATCTGAATGTCCTCGTTATAGGCAATTACGCCTTTATCCGGCTCAATCCGCCAATTATTTGCGGCGAAATCATTTTTTTACCGAAATCCGGGTTTTCGGTAGCGTCTGTAATGGATGTTTGATAGGTAAGACTTGCATGTAACGAGTTGAATAAAACAAGAGGGGGCGCCATGGGTGTTTGGTCTGTTCGATTGCTGGTTATGGTGATTCTTTGTGCTTTTGGGGCTGTTCATGCATGCAAGGCTGCGCCGGACGAAATAGAAAACCGTGCGGCCCGGCTGCGGTCTGTTCTGCGGGAGGCGGATAATGCCTATTATAATCGGGGCGAGCCGATTCTTCCGGATGCGGCATATGATGCGCTTCGCACGCAGTATGCCCAGCTGAGAGACCATTATCCGGACTTGCCGGAATATCGCGATGTCGGAGCGGATGTCCCCGCCGGCGAGGAACCGGTTCTGCACACGCAACCCATATTGAGCCTGAAAAAGGCCTATTCCGATGATGAAGTGGCGGCATTTGTTGAGGCGTGCGGCCGGGATCGTCGGTATAGCATTATGCCGAAAATTGACGGTTTTACGCTCGTATTGCGATATCAGGACGGACGGTTGGTGCAGGCGTTGACGCGCGGCGACGGAACTTCCGGCATGGATGTGACCCCGCAGGTGATCGCGTCCGGTTGCGTTCCGTTGGTGCTGATCCATGCGCCGGAATCATTTGAGGTGCGGGGTGAGGGGTTCCTTACATTCGAGGCATTCGATGCGCTGAATGCACAGCGGGAAGCCGAGGGGCTTGAACCGTACAAGAGCCCCCGCAATACGGCGGCGGCAACGGTGCGGATCAAGGATCTTTCCGTCGTAGCTCAGCGCAGGCTGTCGTTTCTTGCATTCGATGTTGTGCATGCTGATCCGGCGCCCTCGACGCATGGCGAAGCTCTGGAAATGTGCCGGCAGTGCGGTTTGGAAACGGTGCCGGTTCAGACGGCGAGCGGGGCCGATGTGATCCCTGCTGTCGAGATCCTGAATCGGGAGTGCGCCGGACTCCCTTATGGTACGGACGGGGTCGTGATTCGGCTCGATAACTGTGCCCGGTTTGCGGAGCTTGGAGCGACAGAACGGTGGCCGCATGGTGCGATTGCCCGTAAATATAAGACGGAATCCGTGGAGACGATTCTGGTCGGAGTGGAATGGGCGCAGGGGGCGTCGGGACGATGGACGCCGGTGGCCTGTTTTGAACCGGTTGCGCTGGCCGGCGCTGAGATCTTCCGGGCCAGTCTGCACAGTCTGAGTCATCTTCAGGCTCTGGATCTGAGAATCGGCGATCATATTCTGGTTACGCGCGCCGGAGGGGCAATCCCTTCTGTCCTTGGCAGCATTCCGGGAAAGCGTACGGGAGATGAGCTGCCTGTTTCCGGCCCGCCGGAAGAGCCGTAGTTGAGGGCTTGCTTCCGTCTGGCCGTCCGTTTACACCTAAACGGATTCATGAATGATATTTCACACATTCTAAACCATGTATCGGCTGACGAACATGCATCGGCCGATGCGTTGCTTCCTTTGGTTTACGAGGAACTTCGTCGACTGGCCTGCGCCCAGATGGCATGGGCCTTGCCGGGCCATACCCTGCAACCGACCGCGCTGGTTCATGAGGCGTGGC
>JAFGVP010000129.1 GCA_016937945.1 Pontiellaceae bacterium
GCCGGTGCAGACGACGACCTTCAACACCAACCTAGCGGCCGAATATCTGGCGGCGGCGGATTACATGTATCGTAACGGGCAGGATGTCGTCGGGATCCGGATCGGAGAGATCCCCAGCAGCACCGATGTCAGCTACAACGACAAGGATCGCGTGATGCAGATCTACGGCACCAGCGGTTACGATCCGAATAATTATCTCTACATCAATGCCTACAACAATACGGATACCGCGATGCCCTG
Source organism: Pontiellaceae bacterium (assembly GCA_016937945.1). Classification (GTDB taxonomy): domain Bacteria; phylum Verrucomicrobiota; class Kiritimatiellia; order Kiritimatiellales; family Pontiellaceae; genus Pontiella. The sequence goes on from JAFGVP010000129.1 coordinate 241, forward strand.
CGTGCTCTATCGCTATCAGGTGCCCAACGATCTGTATCTGACCGTCAGCGGCGATGTGGTGCAGGTCTCTCCGCTCATGGAGGAGATCGCGTGGGGCAAGAACGACTCTGTGACGGTAATATATGATCCCTTCATCGCGGTCACTCGACCGGTGGATACCGGCGTACCGTGGGGCCTCTACCTGATCGATACCCAGCCGGTCGTTCGCGAAGCAACCTACCAGTATCTGCTGCTCCGGCTCGATGAAGAAACCAAGGAGATCGATCGAATCATTCCGGTCGGCACCGTATCCATTCCCTAATTACAAGGCGGTAAGGCTATGAAAAAAACAACCTTGATCCTGGCATGCTGCGGGCTGCTGTCCGCGCACGCTGACTTTGTTTATCGCTCCGGCACGGATTTTCTGACGACCGCCGATCTCGATGGCGACGGCCGCTCCGATCTCGTACTGGTGGACGGCAGCAACGCCACCGTACGCGTCGGCTATCAGCTGACCGCCGGGCAGGCCACCTGGGCGGCCCCGCGGACCCTTGGACTCGATAGCGTCACCGACATCACCTGCGGAAACATACTCAATACCGGATATGATGTGCTGGTGGCCGCCGCGCCGATGCTCAACCGCTGCCAGCTCTATACGTTGGCAAAGCCGACCTCCCCGGCAGTTCCTTCTGCCATCTATTCCACCGGCATCGGTCCCGAATCGGTGGCGGCGATCGATATCGGCGGAACCGGCAATACGGCCAACGATGACCTTGTGGCGGTCTCCATCATGAACGGCAGCTCGCCCTATCGGGCCACGCGCATCCGCTCGAACGGAACCACGCTTTCCTATCTGGGAACCAGCACGATCAGTCCGTCGTGGAAACATCTCAATGCCGTTGAATATGCCGCCGGTCTCGAGGGACTGACGGAACTCGACAGTAACGGCACCCTGCGAATCTACAGCTTTTCCAGCGGCAGCCTGCAGCATCTTGCCGCCGCCTATCCCGGACTCGGCGGCGCGGCGGACTATGTCGCTTATATCCCCGATGGAGCCTCCTCTGTTCACGTGTTGGTCTACCTGCCGGGCCAGTCACAGCTCAAGGTCTATGTGCTTACCGAGCCCTCGGCCGGAAGCTATGCTTTTGCGTCGCCGATCTCGTATGATCTCGGCTCGCCGATCGATTCCGTCCAGATGGTAGATGGCAACGGCACCACGCGGCTGGCGATCATCTTCAAGGACGGTCAGAGTGTAGCGCTGTATGACTATGACGGCTCCGGCGCACCGACGTATATGCAGGATCTTGAACCACCGCTCGGACAGCTGGCCATCGCGGCCGTCGCGCTGGGTTCCGATGACTTTGTCCTGATCTCTTCTGATACCGGCGATCTCTCCGGCGCCCTGACCGCCGAGGCCTTTTCCTATTCCGGATCCTCGTTTGTTTCCTCCGGCTCGGAACTGCTGGCTGCCCAGCGCATCGTGGCGCAGGCCAATGTGATGACGTTTGCCGGCGAACCCTTTGTCGATACCACACCGCAGCGTCTGCAGCTGCTGCGCGGCGGCGACTGGTCGAGCAGTTCCATGCTTTCAGGCGGCTCGGTGATCGCCGTTACAGAAACCGACGCCGGCCTTCCGACGGGATTGGCCAATCCGCAGGGCGTCGCTCTGGGAACGGCCGATGCATCGGCCCTCTACACGCTCGACAATCAGCCCCATGCCGCCATCTCGACCTACTGTTTTGAGCCGGCGCGCGGCGACGAAGTGGTCGGTATTATTCTCAATCCCGATCCCGGAAACTATGGAACAACGATCAGCGTCTCGCTTACGCCGCAAAGCGCGGCCACAGTGTATTACCGCACGGGAACGACCGGCGCATGGACCAAGTACACCGCGCCGTTCCTGCTCTTCAAGGATACCACGGTTCAATATTATGCCTCCACCACGTCCGGCCAGAGCATCATCCGTGAAGCTCTGTACACCTTCTCCGAAAATCCCTCGAATCTTGATTCCGACGGCGACGGCGTGCCGGACTATGTGGAAATCGCCTATGGCCTCGATCCGGTCGAAAGCGGCCTCGATTCCGATGGTGACGGCGTTTCCGACCTCGATGAGCTGCTGAACGGCAGTTCGCCCACCAACAGCGCCTCGGTCATCACCAACCGGACGGAACAGGCCTCCGTATATGACCTGTCGCTGACGCCCCGCCCGTATGACGGCGTGCTCAATACGACCGGGAAAGCCGCTCTCAACACCCAGATTCATCTGTACAGTGCCTCCGGCGGACTGCGCGGATATGCCAAAGCCGCCAATGTCTCGGTGTCCGGCGTAACCATCACCAATCCGACCACCTATTTCGATGCCCTGCCCCGCGCCGAGGAACCGCCGTTCCTGACTGCGGTATCCGATTCACGTTTCGATGTGTATGGTATATCTGCTGACAACCAGCGCGGAGTCGAACTGGTCGGTGTTTATTTGCAACCGGATTCCACCTCGGTTGAGGTCGCCTACGACTATCAGGGCGGCGCACTTGCCACGGAAGCGGCCAACTGGCTGGCAGTGGCACAATCCGCCTATGCCGCGCAGCTGCGCGATGTGCTCGTGGCGGATATCGGGCTGAACGATGTGCTGGCCGGCATGCTGCTCGAACGCAAGCTGGCCGATCTGCTCTATGAACGCGGCTCCATTACCAATAACTGGATCTCGCTCTTTAAAGGGCGCTCTTCGGACGGTGCCATGAACGGCTTCCGCGCATCCGATCTGCAGTCGCTCGAATCGGAAGGACCTTCGGGTGAAGCGGCCTATTATCTCCCCGGCATGGTGGCCTATTTCAGAACACAGGCGGCGGCACTGCCCGAGCTGCAGACGCTGGTGAGGGATCTGTATGACAGCTGCAGCGACTATGGACGCAACGCGTCCAACGCCGGAAAGTATCCGCTACCCGTGGATGAACTGCGCAGCTTCCTCTATTCCGGCACCCTGAACAGCAACTATCTGGCGGTTTCATCCCAGAGCGTATCCGAAATATCGGACGCCTTCCAGGAAGCAACGGAAATACTGGCCTCTGTTCCGCAGCGCCCGTATGCCACCTATACCCTGTCGGTCCGAACCAACTCGTTCGATGCCGTATGCCCGGTGCTCTATTCACTCGGCGGCGTTCCCATGAGCCTCTATTCGGCCGGCGGAAGCGCCTATCGTTTCCCGGTCACGTTCACCCTGCAGCCGGGAGCACAGGTCAGTGTGACCGCCTATACCGACATGAGCTGGGATCTCTGCCCCGGCACCGATCCGCTGGAGGTGATCGAGTTGAGCCTTACCGCGCTGCCCGTGGCCTCCGGCTCCGATGTCGACGGAAACCTGCTGCCGGATGATTATGAATCCATGTTCCTGACCGGCGGCAATGGCGTCGCATCGTCCGATTCGGACGGCGACGGCTACAGTGATCTACAGGAATACCTCGAACAGACCGATCCGAATGACGCAGGCGACATGCCTGCTGTCGCTATCGCGGACCTGAGTCCGCCGACGGTGCATATCGGATCGCTCTCCGCTTCGACCGCACAGGTTGATATCGACTGGCCGGAAGCCTATGCCGACGCCTTTATCTTTACACTGGTTTCATCCTCCGATCTGGTGAACGGGACATTCGAAGAGGATATTGAACTGCCGGAAGGCAGCCTCTCGGGAGAGGTCGATATTTCGGCGGAAGATGTCGGCTACTATCGGGTGCAGATGCAGCTTCGGTAACCCAACGGCTCGGAAGCTGTCCCTTCCAAAAATAAAAAGCCCCGCGCAACGGCGGGGCTTTTTCACATATTTGAACAATCGGCTTATTCAGCCGGGGCGGCGCTGCGGACCCGGAAGTACTGAACGTCGCCATCCACAGGGATCGTCCATTCGACCGCGTCGCCGGCGTTGGTCCAGGTGGTAAGATCATCCGACTTTTCCAGCTGCAGCGAGAGCGTTGCATTTCCTCCGGTGGCATCCACCAGCATCTGGCCGATCGCTACGTCGAGCACGGCGTTGGACGGATAAAGACTGAAAGTGGACGGATTATTGGCGATATAGTCAACAACCGCTGAATTGCCATTGGTCGGCGACATATGCTGCGCCACCTCAAACGCGTCATCAAACCCGTCATCATCCGTATCCGCATCCCACGGATCAGAGCCGGCGGCTGCTTCCTCGATATTCGTCAGGCCATCGCCGTCCGGGTCATCCGAGAAGGTGGCCGTTACCGCTTTGGCGCTGTCCATGGTCAGTTCATACGAAGCAAAACCGCTGGCATCTCCGCTCCATCCCATGAAGAGCCAGCCGGCCGCAGGCGCGGCAATCAGGTTCTGCGATGAGCCGGCAGCATACCATCCTTCAGCTGGAGTAACCGATCCGCTTCCGCTTATACTGACCGACAGCAGATAGTTGGTCTGCCAGAGCCAGGTGATGGAGGAATCCGCACTGAGCGTGACCTCCACGGCGTTGCTCGTCCCGGAAACGGGCACCGAACCCGTGCCGGTCCAGCCGGTGCAGACATACTGCGTGGTTCCGGCCGTGATATCCGCAACGGAGCAGGCAACCGTCGAACCCGCCGGATAGCTGTGCCCGCCCGCTGCCGGATCGGGCTCGCCCATCGCCGACTGAACTGAAAGGGTTAGCGGCAGAGAGGGTCCGGTGTAGGAGAAATCGTCAAAATAAACGATCTGACGATCCGCGCTGACCCATGCCGGATCTAGGGCAAACTGGCGTCCGTGAAGCCGGATTTCGGTTACTTTATAATTGGCGGTGCGCGGAAACGCGTTCGTGTAGGTTCCGGTATCCACAGTAACGGTGAAGACGATCTGCGAAGTCGTGATTGCACACTCAACCGGATACCAGGTCTCGGGCGTGAAGTCGCCGACATAACGAGCGGTGTAGCCATCGGCAAACTTCAGATGATACATTGTCGAACCGTCCTCCGGTTCAGCAAAGATATTTGCTTCAAACGTGACGCCACAGTTGGCGTACCAATATTCCGAGGCGTTGTCGAGTTCGAGTACGCTGACGCTGCCCATTTCCTCGTTGTAGAGATGACTGGCCGGACGGACCCATACCGTAAATGAGGCCGTCTGGTTGGACTGCACCAGAACAGGATAAACGGCGCGGCCGTAGGAGTCGGGCAAAACCGATAACGACTGGCTTCCGCTATAGTACTGCGCACTGGAAACGCGCACCGGATCCGTTGTGGCCCCGTTTCCATCGCGACTCATCCAAGGCGCGAGCGGAGCATTACCCGCCACATACCCCTCCGCAGCCTCAAATCCGATAGAGGTCGAAAGCGTCCCTTCGTCGGCCGGAGGATAGTACATGATATTGTCCATCTGCCCGGCGTAATAGGCGGTATCGGCCGTCCAACCCGACTGGCTGACATAAATGGCCAGCGTTTCCGCCAGTTCGGGCGATGCCACATGCATGGGGAGGTTCTCGATAACCGAATCCGTGATCCAGTCGGTCGTTCCCCGCTCGCGGTAGGAGAGCGTAAAGAGGCCATAGCGCCCATCATCATCCTGCCAGGACCAATCGATTTTCCCCTGGAATTCATACCACTGGTCAACCAGCAGGCTATCCCCGTCAACGGTGGTTCCGGTGCCATCCACAAATATGCAGTAAGGCGAGGCGGTCCGGATCGAATGCGAACTGTTGTCCTGGTGCAGTCCGAAACTGAAAAACCGGTTGTTTACGGATTGATCGTAGAAGGCCAGCTGAGAATCGCTCACGCCTTCGTAGGTCGGGTAGGGAGTGGTCGTCCGGCCTTCAAACTGAAAGTAGACTTCTGTCTGGTTGGTAGAAAAAACAATCGGCATGGGACGACATGCCGCATCGAAAAGGTTCTGCCAATCTCCGACTGCGATCTGATTGGTGCCCGTTCCGTCATCGCCGACCTTCACGCCTAATCCCAGCGTACCCGGCAGTTGCTCCCACGGCGCAGGTAGATAGCCTGCATTCGAGGACTCAAAATTCTCCAGCAACGTCAGTTGCGGCCCGGCCGCCCTTGTCTGGACGACAGTCGTCCCCAACAAGGATACTGCGAGAGCGGCCACCAATTTTCGTTTTGCTTGCATACCATGCTCCAAGGGTTGGTCGGATAAGCCCGACGTGTTTGATTTCCGAATATCCGGCACAAAATCCCGTGTCAAACACATTGAAAAAAAAGATATACGCGATCATTATAATCACAATATATTCATTTTATTCAAAAATCTCGCTGCGCGCACGCCCCGGCAAGCAGCCTTCATAAACGCTAATCAAAGCTGGCAATTCACCGACAAAAAACCGGCATCCCGCATAGGAATGCCGGTCAGAATGCAATTTCGGCTGGAATCCTATTTCATCTGCACCCGAACGCGGTAAAAGCGTTCGGAGGAATAGTCCTGATCTTCGATTAGCAGCATGCCATCCACGCCGTCGGCCCGAATCAGCTCGCTCCACTGCGCATCGTCGAGCCGGTCTTTGTATTCGATGATATATTCGCGCCCGATCAATGAGGGAATATTCAGCTGGAATCCGCCCGGATTCAGCACCGCCGGCGGAAGCGTGAACGGATCGCTGGGAACAGAAGGGTTGGTGCCGATAATGATTTCGTGTCCATCCGGAATGCCATCATTATCGGTATCCGGCCGCTGCGGGTCGGTGCCCAGCGCGGCCTCTTCATCGTCGGTCAGGCCGTCGCCGTCGCTATCCTGTCCCGAACCGGATCCGCCCAGAGGATTGGTTGCCAGGGCCACTTCGTCGCCATCCGGAATCCCGTCGCTATCCGTATCGGCGAGCAAGGGAGAGGTGTTGATTCGCTGCTCCAGCAGATTGATCAACCCATCGCCGTCGGAATCTGCATTGCCGGTCACCGCACCGATGCTGCCCCAGTACTGGAGTTCCCAGCTGTCCAGCAGACCGTCGCCATCTGCGTCCGTGGTCTGCAGATCAAAGACCTCGACACCGGAACCGGTCCCGACGAAAAGCGAGTTTTCATAAACCGCCATATCCGGGGCTTCCCACATATTGGTCGTTGACCAGGAAGTCAGCGGTTGCGGGCTGAACGGATCGGTTACCTGAAGCGGCATGAATCCGCCGACATCCGCCTCTCCTTTGACGGCGGCGACCCACCACGAATCGTTCTGCACCGCACCGGAAACGGAGGACCATTCCGCCGGCAGTACCCGTTCCTCAACGGACACCAGCTGGTTCCCTTCCTTTTCGAGCTTCACCCAGACCGGTTGCCCGTTCCGGACGCCCACGGCACATATCGATTCCCCGACGATCCGGAATGAGCCGGCAGTAAATCCGGCGTCGTTCCAATAGGCTTCCACGCTCGGACTTCCCACATAACCGAAATCCCACAGGACACATCCGCCGGTTTCCCGACCGCAGACCATCCAGGCATTGGTTGAACAGGCAAACTCCCCGGGGAACGGCCCGGTCGCCATGGTACTGAGATTGGTCAGCGTCCCATCCGCCATCATCTCAAAAAGGTTGATATTGTTTTTCCAGCCGTAAGGTCCGTCATCGGCAAGCAGGAAGGTTCGATCGCCCGACCACCAGTGGACCTGCAACAGCTGCATGTGGCCGAAATCGGTTCCGGCGATTCCCTTGTCTGCAACAATCACGGGGTTCGAGATGTCCGAGACATCCAGCACCGTCAAGCCGCCGCTGTGCCCGACATAAAGCCGATTGCCTATGCGCACGATTCCGCTCGGCTCAATCGTTCCCGAAACCCATCCATTATCCACATAACAGTTCCAGGACCCGACCTGCGTCAGGTTTTCCGGATCGGAGGCATCCAGGATCAACAGGCCATCTTCCCAACCGGCCATCACATACAGGTTGGTACCGTCGTGATACTTCACCCCGTATCTCCAGACGTCACCGCCGGTACTCCACGAAGCCCGGTTGGTGATTGAACCGGTCGAAGGTTGAGGGACATTCAGCGGATCGAATCCGAAACGGAATTCATACCCATCCGGCAGGCCATCGCCGTCGGTATCCGCCTGCGTCGGGTCGGTACCGATCTGATACTCCTCCGCCACACTCAGCGAATCCTGATCGCCGTCCCCTCCGGCATCGCTCTGCTCCGCATCCAGTATGGAATAGCGCATTTCATACCAGTCCGGCAGGCCGTCGCCATCCGTATCCGCCAGCGCATCCGCACCAAACGGAGTGACCGGAATCATGGTTCCGGCGCTTCCGGAAAGCCACAGCGAACCATCGGCCTTCTGAGCCATGAAGGTGGTGTTGTAGGACGAGGGATTTTTCCTGACGCCGACCCAGTCGCGTCCGCTCCCGATCTGTGCCGGGTTGGAATCCGCGCTCGTCCACTGCCAAAGCGTGTTGTCCGATCGAACGGCCACGCCGGACTCATGGGAGCCGCTCATCGAGATCCAGCGGTCATACTCGGACCCGCGCACCGACGGCAGATACTGGCTGGAGGTAAGATACTTCAGGACTCCATCCGCCGACAGGAACATCCGCTCCATGCTCGGATTCAGTTCCGCGGCAATCCAGCCCCGCGTGGCGGCATTCAACGTCGTCATCGGAGCCTGATAATTATAGCCGCCGCCCCAATACACGGTTGATTCCGCGCCGTTGGTATCCATCAGCGAAACCATGTTGTAATAATCGCCGGCAACAAGCCGGATGACCTGAGCACCATCATATTCGGACGGAAGCGCCAGCGGTTGCGGGGTGTAGTAATAGGAATCGGTATAACTGCTGTCGAGACCCAGCCCGTTATAGCGGTTGTCACCCCAAACCCAGAGAGATCCGTCTGTCCGTTGAGCCAGGGCATGATAATACCCCAGCGAAAACGCCGCCCACTCCCCGGCCGGCTCAATCAGGGTGGGTTCATGGGTTTCAAGCAACTCATCACCCAGGCCCAACGGGCCATAGGGATGACGGCCCCAGGAAAACAGATCTCCATCCGCATTCAAGGCCATCGCCATGTCCCACTGTCCGGCCTCGACGGCCACCCAGTTTGCATTGGTGCCGATCTGCTGCGGCTCGGAACGCGTAAGGGTATCGCCCAGTCCCAGCTGACCGCTGCTGTTGCCGCCCCACGACCAGAGCGTGCCGTCCCGCGCAATCGCCAGATAGAACCCGGAGCCGACGCCGTAGTGCAGCACCTGCGCAAATCCGGGAATACCGTCCCCGAATCCCTCGTCGAACCGCAGCCGGTTTCCGGAATACTCCACGGCGCCGTAATACTTAATTGAGAACAGTTCGCCCATGAACTTCAGGCCGCCGTCGTTCGTGTATCCCGAATAAGACTTCCAAGGCGACCAGTATGGAAGCTGAGAGGCATCATAGCCGAACAACCGCCACTGCAACCCGTAGAAAGAGCCCAGATGCTGCCGGAGGAAGAAATAATCCTTGCCGCCGATTTGATGATAGGTCATGTCCACAAAGGGTCCAAGGCCACCCCGGTCGGGTAGAAATCCGCCGGTTGCCCAGTTCGCTCCCTGATTGGTGCTGACCATGATTTCGTTATAGCCGGCAGTCCAGTCGCTGATGCCCAAAGTGGCATCATAGCCGCAGGCTATCGCCATTTTACCGTTCAGCTCAAAGAACGAAAATTCGGTGCGATTACTCAGGAACGAAAGGTCATCCGCCATTTGAATCCAGTTGGTTCCATCGCTGCAGGCCCAGAGATCCTGCTGCCAGCCGGACGATGTTCCGCCGGCCAGATAGAGTGTATTGTCCTGAACCAAAGTCCTGAAACCGGTACGCTGAGTGCCGTCGCTGACCCACGGAGCATTCGTCGATACCACCCGCCAGTTACATCCGTTCGAGGAGCTCCAGACCGTTCCATTCGGCGAAACAAAACCCAGCCCGCCCAGCCACGCATGGATTTGCGCTCCGCTCAGTTCTTCAATCGGAATATCCAGATCTCCAAACGACCAATCCGTTCCATTCTCCGACCATCCGCAGGCCGTTGCGGGAGAAATGGTAGTCGAGAGGTTGTGATCAAACTGTTCGGCAAAAACCCAGAGCTTACCCAGCTCGGAAACCTGATTGACAATGCGTTCACGGGAATCGCCCCAGGGAAGATTTACGCCCTTGATATAAATCCAGTCCTCCGGCACGGACAAAAAGCCCGCGGCAATGACCGATTCGTCTGAAAGCACCGGCATGTTGGGGGAAAGCGGATCGGTTCCCAGCTGAACTTCCGCGCCGTCCGGTGTGCCGTCGCCGTCCGTATCGGCATTGTTCAGGTCCAGCCCAAGCGCAAGCTCATCGCTGTCCAGAATGCCATCCCCGTCGGTATCCATGGTTCCGTCCCAACTGAACGACGGATCCAGCCCCAGCACCATTTCATTGCCGTCACTGATCCCGTCACCATCCGTATCCACGTCCACCACGGCGGAAAAGGTCAAGGCCACCCGACTGCCAAGCTTGAATTCAAAATCCAGCGTTCCGCTCTCCAGACTGCCGGTCAGGCGGAAACGGCAGGTTCCCTGCGAGTCGCTCACTGCGGGTTGATCCAATCCCATATAAGAACAGGTTACAGCAACCCCTTCCGCCGGCTGGCCGCTACCGTCTTCAACCTGCACTTCCACCACGTTACCCGCCCAGACGCCGGGATTCAGGTTGCCGACCACGCCCTGATGAACGGTATAGGCAGCATACGGATCGGCCGCACCGCCGGATGCCTGAATTACAACGCCCTGAGACTGAATCCACGACCGCAGCTTCGGCAGGTTCAGGGAAATCTCGCTCGGCGTCAGAAATCCGTACTCTTCCCCCACTTCCCGCTTCTTTTCATACCAGCGCGCGCCGATCAGCGCATCCACCGTTTCGACATGCTGGTCAAAAACCAGATGCCCCTTCAGCGGATCGGTTTCATAGCCGACGTAGGACTCGAGATATTGATAGTACGGCACATTCTGGGCCGTCAGCAGGTCATCCGTCAGTTCCCGGCCCTCTTCGATGAGCTCACTGAAATCCGACATCCAGCCGGAGACCGAATCCAGATACCCCATGAAATTGCTCATGTCGGCAACCAACTCGGGAAAGGTCAGCCGGACATTATTGATGAGTACGCCATACTTTTCCGGTTCCATGCAGGCGCGCAGGTCGACCTCAATCAGCGCCAGCGTATCATACAGCACGCCCGGATTCCCGGTGTTGTATCCGATGCCCCAGGAATCGCCGCGGAATGAAAGCATCCGCGTCGCGACCTGCTCCCACTTGTCCGCCATGTTGCCCAGGTTCTGGTTAAACGCCAGATCCTCCTCAATCAACTCTGCAGCCTGCCAGCATTTATCGTACAGCCCCTTGGCATGCGCGTCCGCCAGCTCCGCCGCCAGCGGAGCCGCCTCCAGAATATCGGTGATATCCAGATAGATTCGGTCAAAGTGTGCCAGCGTAACCGTGCCGCCCACAAAATCGGTAAACGTCATGCTGACAAACTCGGCCTTCGGCAGCGTGACGGGATGACTCTCCAGCCAGGCATTCAGGTCGGCGACCTTGCTCGAAATCTCCGACACACCGGCACCCAGCACCGCAGCATCGTCCGCCAGCTCGTTGAGGCTTTCCGCAAAGGCATCGGCTTCGTCGCAGAACGCTTCCAGATTATCCCCGCAGGCCCGCAGCGAATCTTCCGTCAATGCCGCGACCGCATACGACTGCGCGCCCCGCCGATACGGCGTATCGAGCCACGCGGCATGGGACCGGTTGGCCTGGGCCGCCCGCGAGGCATCGGCATAGAGCGCCGCGCCGTTTTCCCATAGGTTTTCATAGAACGTCATGACGCCTTCGACGCCATCCCTGATCGAAGGACGCGCAATCACCTGACTTCCATTCAGCCGCCCCGGATAGACATATCCGGAAAATCCGCTCATGGAATCATAATCCACCTGAATCCCGGACTGCCAGGGCAGGTTGTAGATGCAGCGCCGGTTTGGGTCGAGATCTGCGGAGACTGATGCATTCGCCAGATTACCGGTCAGCGTAGACGGAGGAATCACCAATCCATCCAACCCGGTGGCGATCGAATCGATCAGCGACTGCAGGGCCGCTTTTCTGCTGTTCAGTTCCGCCAGGTCGGCAACCCGCTGGTCGTACAGTGCGGTATAAACGGCATAAGCCGCTTCGTACCGGGCAAATTCCGGCGGATTATCCCCCGGATAAGAATCATCGGCATTCGAATCAATCTCCGCCGCCAGCGCAATCCCCGGCGCCCACTCAATCGATCCCTCGTTTAATCCGCTGACCACCGCATTGATCGCCGTGATGAACGGAGTGGCGCTCCATGCCGGCTCGGGATCCGGCGGCGGGACCACCACTTCGGAAAGCTGTTTATAGGTTAATTGGCGATAAACCGCCCACTCGCGCAACTCATCAATATCCCCCTTCAGGGCCTGAACGATATATTTTGAAATGGTGATGCGCAGCCAAAGCGTATCCAGCTCGTTCAGGAGGTTTTCCAGCGACGTCACCGCCGCCCGCAGGTTCTGCAGTTTGTTAAATCCCGCCTCCAGATCGGCCGCACGGCCTTGGGCATCGCTGATCGTGGCCTGCAATCCACCTCCGGTGGCATACATGCCGATCCAGTCCCAGGCACCGGTAGAGGAGGCCATGTTATAATAATCCGTAAAGGTGACCACCGCCGTCGCCGTAATCGAAATGGCCTGCTGCAGCTTGCCCAGCTGCAGCCATTCCCTCGCGGTTGAAAGATTTTCGCTGATCTCCTTGGTTTTCAGGTTCAGCTCCATCAGCTGCGTGTTGTACAAAGGGGTGTTGAATCCGTTGGGATAGGGATCGATCTCAGGCACAACCCAGTCCGGATACTGCAGTTTGGTGGCACGAATGAATTCCGCCAGCTGCGCATGCTTTTTCAGGGCGGCAATGGCCTCCTGCAGCTTCGTTTGGGCCGTGTTTACATCCTGATCGATCACGGCCTGCTCCGCCGCCTTGATCGCATCATTGATCTCGGCAATATAGATGGCCGCTAAATCCCGATCATCCGCTCGCACCTGCCCGCAGCAGAAAAAACACACCCCAACCAGAATAAGAAAAAACCCCCGAAAACGAGAGCCGAATAACTTATCGCAATACATATACGACCGTCCCCTTTATCCGCGCACAACCATTTACTTCCGACTCATGATCAGCACACGCTGTCTGCCAAACATTTAGCTTTCAAATGAAAAATAGGCAAGGGGTTATTCCGTACTGTTTATACGTATTATATGCATGAGTTTATACGGGTTTTCCGTCAGATAAAGTCGCTCGCTCATTTGCTTCCGGAAATCCTCGATGGCACCACGAAATACCGAGCTGCTCCCGCATAAAAAATGCGCCGGAATTGCGGAGCACTGTTCTCCGCTATTCCGGCGTCTTCGTCTGAAACCCGATGGATTTACCCTACGGCATCGGCAGACCATCCATGGAATGTTCCGACCGTTCCAGCAGCTCATCCGGCAGCGGATAATCCTGCAGGTTGCCATCGAGGTAAGCTTCATAACCCTTCAGGTCCATGAGACCGTGACCGGACCAGTTCATCAGGATGGTCTTTTCCTTGCCTTCTTCCTTCGCGCGCAGCGCTTCGCGAATCGTCTGCGCAATCGCGTGCGAGGTTTCCGGCGCCGGAATAAATCCTTCTGTGCGGGCAAACTGAACGGCGGCTTTGTAGCACTCCGTCTGACCAACGGATGAGGCTTCAATCAGCCCTTCCTTCAGGGCGTGGCTGACCATCGGCGCCATGCCGTGGTAGCGCAGTCCGCCCGCATGCAGCGGCGGCGGCACAAAGGTGTGGCCCAGACTGTGCATCGGCAGCAGCGGCGTCATCATGGCGACATCGCCGGAGTCATAGCGGAACTTAGCGCGCGTCAGCGTCGGGCAGGCTTCCGGCTCGGTGCCGATAATCCGGATGTCATCGCCATGAATCTTGTCGTTGATATACGGGAAGGCCAGACCGGCAAAGTTGGAGCCGCCGCCGGCGCAGCCGATCACCACGTCGGGCGTATCGCCGATTTTCTTCATCTGCGCCTGCGCTTCGAGACCGATGATGGACTGATGCAGCATGACATGATTGAGCACGGAACCGAGGGCATAACGGGTATCTTCCGCCTGAACACACTGCTCGATCGCCTCAGAAATCGCAATCCCCAGGCTGCCGGGAGTGTCCGGATCTTCCGCCAGAATTCTGCGGCCGACTTCGGTTTCCATGCTCGGCGACGCCACGCAATTTCCGCCCCAGGTACGCATCATCACTTTGCGGAATGGTTTCTGGTCGAAACTGATGCGCACCATGAACACCTTACACTCAATACCGCCGACCAATGCACAGGCAAAGGAGAGCGCGGAGCCCCACTGGCCGGCACCGGTTTCGGTGGTCAGCTTTTTAATGCCGAACTGCTTGTTATACCACGCCTGCGCCACCGCCGTATTGGGCTTGTGCGAACCGGCCGGGGAAACGCCTTCGTTCTTGTAAAAAATCTTGGCCGGAGTCCCGAGCGCCTTTTCCAGACGACGGGCACGGTAAAGCGGCGTCGGGCGCCAGATCTTATAGTAGCCGAGAATATCTTCCGGAATATCGATCCAGCGCTCCGTGCTGACTTCCTGCTCAATCAGATTCATCGGGAAAACAGGTGCCAGCGCCTCCGGCCCGATCGGGTTGCCGTTAATGTCCACCGGCGGCAGCATCGGCGTGGTAAAATCCGCTGCCAGGTTATACCACTGCCGCGGCAGTTCATCTTCCGTTAACGTGACCTTGATATATTCACTCATGCATTCCCCCTGATGTTATTGGTTAGGATAAAAAACAACGGACAGTCGTACCGCGAAATCCTTTTCAAGTCAAGAAACGCACACGCCCGACCGGCAGTTTACACCCTAGACCAGCTTCCAGCGGAAACCCGCCTTGGCCGCCATGCGTAGCAGCACCGCCCCGTGGCGCCAGCGGCTGATATTGGTATCGCCATAGGTGCGGGCACCGTAACGAATAGGTATCTCCAGCATTTTCAGGTTGGCGCGGGCCGCGCCGAAGAGCAGATCAAAGTCGCCGAAGGGATCAGCAAGCCCGAAGAAGGCACGATCGCGTGCGATCTGTTCATACTCCTTTTTCCAAAGGACCTTGGTGCCGCACAGCGTATCGCGAACCGGCTGTCCCAACAGCCACGAAAAAAGCATGCCGAAAAACCGGTTCCCGACCATGTTCCAGAAACGCATCGATCGGTCGCCCAGCGGATAAACCAGACGGACTCCGTTGATAAACTCGCCCCGCCCCGAAACCAGCGCTTCATAAAACCGCGGCAGATCCTCCGGCGCGACCGTTCCATCGGCATCAAGAATCATCAGGATGTCTCCCGAAGCCATTTCGAATCCGAGTCGGACGGCATCGCCTTTCCCTTCCCCCGTCTGCCGGGCATACCTGCAGGCACGCTCCGGATGAGCCGCCACCTGCAGCTCGATCTCGGCATAGGTTTCGTCCGATGAATGCCCCTCAATAAAGATAATCTCCGTGCCTGCACCCATTTCCGGAATGCGCTCCAGCAGACCGGCAATATTCCCGGCCTCGTTGCGCGCCGGAACAATCACGGAGACCACCGAGATCTCTTGCAGCGGAACCGGCGCCGGACGAGCAACATAGAAATGGGTCAGGTCAAATGCCCGGAATCCCGGAAGATGCGCCAGCACCCGATTAAACAGAGGCGCCAGAAGCGGAATCGGCAGCGGCAGCAGCATGGCCGGCCGATGGTGCACCACCTCCAGCCCGGACAAAGCAAACAGGTTCCGGATATCCTCCGGCGTCAGCCAGTTCTGCTGCGGCACCGGATGCAGCAGCCCCATCCGCCTCGCCAGAGAGAGCACCGGACTCCAGAGATTATTGTGAAAGTTGAGCACGATGCGAGTGCTGCGGTGGCAAACCCTGCATACCGCTTCAAGCAGTTGCTGAACATCCCAAAGCTCATTCACCAGATCCGACAGAATCACATAATCAAACGGCTCGCCGGACGGCAGCTCGCGTCCATCCAGCTCGATAAATACAAGTTCCGGATATTTCCGGCGCGCCTGCTGCAACTGCGCCGGCGCAAGATCGAGACCGAGACCGTATACCGGCGCCAGCGCATGCAGCAGGTCGCCCTGTCCGCAGCCGATCTCCAGCACCCGCGCGCCGGACGGAATAAAAAGACGGTAATAGCGTTGCAGCAGCTTCTGATAAGCTCCGCCCAATCGACGACCGCGCGCCAACTGCGGCGCAAGCTGATCATAATGTATGCGACAGGCCGACTCATGTTCGGTACGGGACTGCGATTCTCTGATTTCATGGATTGGCGACATAGCGCGACCAATCTATCCGCTCCGGCATGCTGAAACCACCCCAATCTTGACTGTACTGCACGGCCATCTACACTGTCCCGGATATGCAATGGAGCAAAACATGCGGGCGTTGATCACGGGGGCATCCGGCTGGGTCGGTCATGCACTCGTCTGTGCGTGGGCAGAGCGGCATGGCCGCGATTCACTTCAGCTGCTGCTTCCGCCCGAACCGCTGCACGCATTGGAAGCGGAACGTGCGAAGTCTCTGGAAACCGATGGCTTCCGGATTCTGTATCACGACCTGCTCAATCCGGCACTTCCGGTCGAGGTGATAGAACCCTTCGATGTCCTGATCCACCTCGCGGCCCATACACGTACGGAGGAAAAGAGCGATGCTGTTCACGTCAATGATCGTGGAACACACTACCTGCTCGATGCTCTCAGGCCGCGACTGAAAGGTAAACGAGTCCTCTTTACCGGAACCATTGCCTGCTTCGACCGCTTTCCCCCGCCGGAAGGCGGCTACCGCGAATCCGATGCCCCGACGCCGCTCATCCCTTATGGAAAAACCAAGCTCGAAGCGGAAGCCATTCTGAAGCAGCACGCCATACAGTCCGGCTTCAGCTGGACCATCCTGCGCCTGCCGACCGTCTACGGTCCCGGCTACCGCCCCGGAGGACTGTTTGACCTGATTGCCGCCGGACACCCGTTCACGCGCATCAACTGGCCCGGCCGCCTCAGCCTGCTTTTTGTCGATGATCTCGCAACGCTGATTCTCGAATTGTGCCGGACCGGCGCGGCCACCGACACCTGTCTGCATGTAGCCGATCCTGAGCCGGTGGCCTATGCGGAACTCTTCTGCAAACCTCCGGCGGTTCCATTGCCGGCCTCATCGGCCCGATTCATTCGCGCCTTGATCGTTCCCCTGCTCCGGCGCCCGATGCTGCCCTACCCGCTCTTCATCAGCGGATGGCGGCTGTGTCACCTGCTGGGCGACAGCATGGCTTTTAATACCGGTTGCCTGCAGCAGCTTGGCCTGATGCCGATTACAGAACGGAAGGAAGGAATGCGCCGGACTTACCAAAAGGAGCCGACCGCATGAAGCAACGCCTCCATATCGGATTGATTGCCCTAGGACCGGCCCTGCTGGCACTCGTCCTCTATGCCCGCACCGCCGGCTTCGATTTTGTGAACTTTGACGACAATAACTACTTTTACGACAACCCGCACGTCACAAGCGGACTGACGATGGAAAATATCCGATGGGCCTTTGAGATCCACGGACCGAGCATGTGGGTTCCGCTCACCTGGCTCTCGCACCAGACCGCAGTCCAGCTGTTCGGGATCGAACCCGGCCCGCACCATCTGATCAATGCCCTGCTGCATGCCGCCAATGCGGCCCTCCTCTTTCTGCTGGTTCGGCGCTGGAGCGGTAAAACCTCCGCCGCACTTATTGCCGCCGCACTGTTTGCCGTTCATCCCATCCATTCCGAATCGGTGGCATGGATTACCGAACGCAAGGATGTGCTGGCCGGATTCTTCTGTTTCCTGACCCTGCTGGCCTACGACCGCTATGCGCGGAGGCCGCACCTGTTCAGTTACATCGCGGTGCTCTGCGGCACCCTGCTGGCCAACATGGCAAAACCGCTGGCAGTCACCCTGCCCTGTCTGATGCTGCTGCTCGATTTCTGGCCCTACGACCGCCGCCGCCCTTTTCGTATCCTGTTGGAAAAAGTGCCGCTCTTCGCGATTGTCGCCTTTTCCGCCTGGATGACCACCCGCTGCCAGCTCTCGATTCATGCCATCGGCAGCAGCACTGACTTTCCCCTCGGCGGACGGCTGGCCAACAGCGCCGTTGCCTATGCCACCTATCTCAGCAAGCTCGCCTATCCCGCTGACCTCGCAGTGTTTTATCCCTATCCGGATCATCATTCCCACCCCGTACTGATCGCATCCATCCTTTTGCTGGTGCTGATTACCGTCTGGGCACTGCGGAGATTACGCACGGCCCCGTGGAATCTGGTCGGCTGGTGCTGGTTTCTCGGCGCGCTGGTTCCGATGATCGGCATCGTGCAGGCCGGATCGCAGGCCATGGCCGACCGCTATCTCTATCTTCCGGCCGTCGGATTCTACCTGATCGTGGCCATGCTCTGGGCGCAGAGCCGTTTCTGTCGTGGTGCATCGGTGATCATCGTGCTCCTGCTGATGGTTGGCAATATCAGCCAGACCGCGGTATGGAAAAACAGCCGCTCCCTGTTTGCACATGCGCTGGCCGTCACGGAGAATAATTATCTGGCGCATAACAACTATGGCCTCACCTTCCGCACTGAAGGCGATCTCGAAACCGCCCGCCGCGAGTTTGAAGCCTCGATCGCCGCCAACCCCGACTATGCCGAAGGTCATAACAACCTCGGCATCACCCTTGCCGAACTGGGCGATTTTACCGGCGCCATGCAGCATCTAGGCCGGCTTTCCGATGCCACCGCACTCTATAACCTCGGTACCGCCCTGCTGCAGAACGACCAGGCGTCCATGGCAGAGCACTGGCTGCTTAATGCCCTCGATATCGATCCGGATAATCCTGATATTCTCTATAACATCGGTTGCGCGCTGCAGGCCCAGCTTCGCTATACCGAGGCCATTGCGGCCTTCGACTCCGTGCTGTCACAAATAACCAATCATGTCGGCGCCGGCGTAAACCGGAACTACTGTCGCCATCAGCTCGATGAGGCCTGGCGCATGCATGAAGAGGGAAACCGGCTGCGCGAAGCCGGGCGACTGATCGAAGCCGAAGCCGCCTATCGGCAGGCGTTATCCATTAATCCGCGCCTTGCCGAAGCCTACAATAACCTTGGCGTGGTGCTCGGCATGACCGGCCGCCACGGCGAGGCGCTCGACTGTTTCAACAACGCCCTGCACATTGCGCCGGATTATCCGGATGCCCGAACCAATGCTGCACAGGCAAGACAGGTATTAATTACTCCGGGATCGTGACCCGGAAGAAGGCCGCCGGCGGATCCGGTAGAATCTGCACACTGTTGGTACTGAGAGCAACCCAGTCCTGCAGGTTGGTCGAAACGTCCAGATTCCAGCTCATTTCAATCATGCCGCTCGGCAGCGCCGCAATCACAACATCGCCCGGCGTTCCATTGAGAATGTCGTTTTCCGTATAGAGTTCAAAATAAGCCCGCTCCTGCCGGACAAAGGGCAACAGCTCGCTGTCATCCGCAAGCGGGTCCAGATAGCGGGTCACCGACTCCATATAATCATCAAACCCATCGCCATCTGAATCCACCCGATAGTCAACGGTTCCGAGCAGCGCCTCTTCGACACTGTTCAGGCCGTCGCCGTCGGCATCGGTGATTCCCTTGCTCTGCAAGGCCACCAGGTGTACGGAATACATCCGGCCCTCTTCCCCCGTTGACGCATATTCATCCGTCACCAGATGCAGCACAGCATCCACGGAATCATTCACTTCGGCATAGGCCGTGACCTGCAGGTTGGTGGTGGCGCATTCGTGCAGGGTGATCGGGAATACCGCATTCAGATCGAACGATTTGTAGGCGTTTCCATCGAGCCATCCATTCACCAGTGTCAGGTCCGTAAGCGGGCTGCTTTCTCCCATATCCTGCGACCGGTTTTCCACAGTGATCTCAAATACCATCGGTTGATCATAATTGGTCGTTACCATGGGATCTTCCGCATTCCAGGCAAAGCGCGGCCCGACAATGTAGTCCGGCGCATCCGAAACCGCCTCATCAATGATGCGGCACGCGGCGCTGGCCACATAAGAGGTCGTGCCGGGAGGACATATCAGCCCGCGGGTCGAACCTGACAGGGGAACATAGGTGCCCGGAGCGGCGGCATAAGCTGTTGATGCCCCCGAAACCGACACATAATAACCGGGCGGCGCCGGCGTCGGAGCACTGGCACCGATCGTTGCAACAAAAGAACCGGGGGGCGCCATCATGGCGGATGTCGATCCCTCCGCCGGAATATAGGTTCCAAGGGGTGCTGGCATGCATACGGTGGCCCCGGATATCGCCACGAAATAACCCACCGGCGCCGGAATACTTGCCGCGGCAGCTGATGCCGGAACATAGGTTCCCGGAGGGGCCAGAAGGGCAGCCGTGGCGCCCGATGTCGGAATATAACTGCCAGGCGCTGCAGCATAGGCACTGGTTGCGCCGGAGACCGAAACAAAGTAACCCGGCGGGGCCGGCGTCTGGGCAGAGGCGCCGGACACACTCACAAAGTGTCCGGGATCAGCCAATAAGGCCACCGTTGCCCCTTCCGTCGGAACATATGTGCCGGGAGGCGCCGCCAACGCCGCTGAGGAGCCTGCATTACTTACATAGTGACCGACCGGAGCCGGAATACATGCGGTGGCTCCTTTTGTATCAACATAGGTTCCCGGAGGAGCCTGAAGCGCTGCGGAATACCCATAGCCCGGCACATACGATCCCGCCGGAGCCGCAAGTGCTGCCGAAGAACCGGCACTCGGCGCATAGGTTCCGGGCGGTGCCGGCATCTGGGCGGAGGCGCCGAAGGCCACCACAAAGTGGCCGGGATCTGCCTGGAGAGCGGCCGACGCCCCGGTCGTCGGAACATACGTGCCGGGCGCGGCGGCAATTGCGACGGAGGAACCCTCCGTACTCACATAATGACCGACCGGGGCCGGATTCGGAGCAGAGGCACCCTGTGTTGCAACGTAGGTGCCGACCGGCGCGGGAATCGGCGTTGAATAGCCCGTGCCCGGCACATACGTACCGGCCGGCGCCGCAATTGCCGAGGTCGAACCGGCGGTCGGGACATAATAACCGACCGGGGCCGCGAGCACGTTGGTTGCACCTGATGTGTAAACAAGGTAACCGGGAGGTGCCGGCACGCCCGGTTTTTCACCGGTGGCGCTGTAGGTTCCGGGGTCCGTCGGTTCCGCCACGCCCGAATAAACCGAACACAAAAGGGTCAGCGAAGTAAGCTCAATAATATGTCTGCGCCGCATGCAGGCCTCCTTAATAATTACGGAACAGGATACGGACGGGGCATCATAAGGTCAAGTGATAGAACATCATACATTTCTAATGTTTAGTTTCGCTGACAACCCTTCCATTCCTCGGATTTCTTCCGATCGATCAACATCAAGCGGGCAGCTCTCAGGAAGCCGGACGCGCTGATGGTTTATTTTATCCCGACGCGTTTGCGGATGAGGGTGTCGATGGAAAAGCGGCCGGCGCCGGTGAAGAGGAGCAGGCCATAGGCCGAAAGATAGATGAGTGCCGGTTCTTTGGCTGCTCCGGCGCCCATAAAAAGGGGATCGCCCCCATGGATCACAAAAGCCGCGACGGCCATGGTAAACATACTGGGAAGCACGACGAGGCGCGTGCCCAGTCCGAGCATGATACATGCTGAACAGATCACTTCGCAGAACAGTGCACTGATGAGGCTGAGTTGATGACCCATGCCCAGCGGATCGGGGAAACTTTCCGCCAGTTTGCTATAGGACATCAGCTTGACCAGACCGTGCCCGAAGAGCATGAAGCCGCCGAATACCAGTCGATGAAGTAGCAGGCCGACGGAAGGGATAGGCATATGTACGGGACTTTTCATCATCCAGAATTTCATGGGGTCACTCCTTCTATAAAGATTTCCTTTTCTATGCTTTCGACCGACCGGCCGAACCCTTACAGAACCGGAGTGGTCCCACAATGCATTTTAAGGTTTATTACCGCATTCAGTTGGCCCCCTTGCTCGACCCGTGCCCGCGTCATGCACATCATGCCGGAGAATGCCAAATGGCACATATGGTGCTCGTGATTTGCCCTTGACCAAGCGGTCCGTTTTACCACATTGTCTACCGATTTTATTCAACCCATTTTTTGAAGAAGGAAACTGCAATATGTTGAACCGGGCCATGGGAGTGTTTTCCAGTGATATTGGAATCGATCTGGGAACAGCGAATACATTGGTTTATGCACGGGATCGCGGCATCGTGATCCGCGAGCCTTCGGTTGTGGCGGTACAGGCCGGCACGAACCGGGTTCTTGCCGTGGGCGACGAAGCCAAGCGGATGCTTGGCCGCACCCCGGGCAATATTGTGGCTATCCGGCCGCTGAAGAGCGGAGTGATCGCGGATTTTGAGGTGACCGAAGCGATGCTCCGCTATTTTATCCAGAAGGTGCATAACCGGAAGAAAATGGTACGGCCCCGGGTGGTGATTGCCGTGCCCAGCGGAATTACAGAGGTGGAAAAGCGCGCGGTGAAGGATTCCGCAATGCATGCGGGCGCGCGCGATGTTTTTTTGATTGAGGAGCCGATGGCCGCAGCGATCGGGGTGGGCCTGCCTGTACAGGAACCCGCCGGTAATATGATCGTAGATATCGGGGGGGGCACGACTGAGGTTGCCGTAATCTCCCTGGCCGGCATTGTATACAGCCGTAGCGTGCGCGTCGGTGGCGATGAGATGGACGAGGCGATTATCCAGCATATTAAGCGGGAATATAATTTGTTGATAGGAGAGAGAACCGCCGAAGAAATTAAGATTACGATGGGATCGGCCCTGACGACCGGTGATGAAAGCACCATGGAAGTCAAGGGTCGCGATTTGGTGGCCGGACTGCCGCGGACGCTGACGATCAGCTCCGAAGAGGTACGTCAGGCCCTGCAGGAACCGGTGAACGCGATCGTAGAAGCGGTGCGCGTTACCCTTGAACGCTGCCTGCCCGAACTGTCCGCCGACCTGGTGGACCGCGGCATGGTACTGGCCGGAGGAGGCGCTTTGCTGCGCGGACTCGACACGCTCATTTCGGAGAAGACGAGTCTTCCCGTGCATGTGGCGGACGACCCGCTGAGCGCCGTGGCCGAAGGCACGGGCATTGTTCTGCACGAAATTAACTTCCTTCGAAAAATGGCGGGGCCGAACGGCTAGTTCTCCCTGAAAACACGCATTCCTGCAGCATTATGCGGTGCTGCGCCCGTCCGCCCTGAAGATCGGGACGGATGGTGTTTAGGAACAAAAAAAGTATTATTGCAGTGGCAGCCGTTGTGCTGCTGGTGGTCGTGTTTGTTCCGCTTCCGTCGCTTACCCTGAGAGGCAAGGGCGTGGTGCGCGGCAGCGTTGCGCCCGCCGAGCGCGCGACATCCGGCATCTGGCGCCGCCTTTCCGAGGCCGGCGCCGCGATCCGGGGTATCGGCGGAACCGCCGAAAAAAACATGGAACTCTCCCGCGAACTGATCCGCCTGCAGACCGAACTCAACCGCCTGCGGGACGCCGAAGCCGATAATGTCCGCCTGCACCGCGCACTCAACTTTTACCGGAAAAAGCCTGACACCATGATCCCGTGCGACATTGTCAGCCGGAACATCAGCGGCTGGTGGAGCACCGTACGGATCGGCAAGGGATCCCGCGCCGGCATCGATTCCGATCTCGCCGTAATCAGCCCTGACGGACTGGTGGGGAAAACCACGGAGCCCACCCCGTTCACGACTGAAGTTCTCCTGATTTCCGACCCCGCCTGCCAGGTATCCGCCAAGATTAAGCTGAAGGATAAAGAGGTTTACGGCCTGGTACGCGGTACCGGCAGCAACCTGAAGGGAGAACCGCGTGCCCGGATTGAGTTCATTAACAAAGACATCCTCGTCAGCGTGAATGATGAAGTGGTGACATCCGGACTCGGTGCCTTTCCGAAGGGCGTGCACATCGGCTATGTAGACGAGGTTTATCGCGATAAATCCGGCCTGTTTCAATATGCGGAGATTATCCCGCGTGCCACCGTCGGCCTGCTCGACTATGTTTTCGTGGTGGTTCCCTCAGCCCGGGAGGTTCCGGAATGAAGCGGCGCGCCTATATGCTGATTCTGATTCTCTGCGGCGCCCTGTTGCAGCAGGTTTTGCCGCCTATTGCTCCGCTGGGTGGCATGAAACCGCCGATTCTTGCGGCGCTGGCCCTGCATCATGCTCTGCGCAAGGGGTCCCCAGACTTCTGGATGGCCGTCGTGCTGGCGGCGCTGCTGCAGGATGGGCTGGAGCTGGGCTCCTTTGGTCCGGCGCTGCTGACCTTTCCGGCCATGAGCCTGCTGGCCCGCCGCATTCGTAATGAGATATTTTCAGACGGAATCGTTACCCAGCTGGTTATGGGCGCCGGACTGGGCCTGTTTGTCACATTCACCACGCTGATCATCTATTCCGCCACCGGGCAACGGGCTATTCCGCCGGCGCTGGGTTTTCTGCGACTGGGCGGATCCATGCTGCTGGGCATGGTTACTCTTCCGATCATATCGCGCGGGATTAACTGGCTGGAATCGCTGATTCCCAAACCCCGGGAGTACGGCTGGCAATGAAGGTAAGGCATAAAAGAGAAGCGAGCATTCTGGTCATCTGGTCCGTCCTGGGCCTGATGCTGACCGGCATGGGCACGCTTGTGGCTGAGCTTTGGCAGCTGCAGGTGCAGAACCAAAGCGGATTCGACGAAGCATTCCGAAACCAGAGTGTCCGGCGCGTCCGGCTGCCGGCGGTCCGCGGACGCATCTACGACACCCACGAAGAGTGCCTGGCCGACAGCGTTCCCAACTACTGCATCGCCATCTATACCGCCGAACTGCGATCCCCGCGATCGGGCGTGGCCAATACACTGGAGCTGGTGCATGAAATCCGGCAGCGCATCGGCCGAGAAGCGGATGTCTCGTTCGAGGATATCAAGCGCCACATGGCGCTCTCACCGCACCAGCGGCTGGAAGCCTGGAAAAACCTGACGCCGGCGGAAATTTCCAAATGGCGCGCCGCATTCGAGGTGTGGACGGCACCGCAGGAGGGCTCCTTCCGCCGGACCCGTGTTCCCGGGCTCGACCTCGGCCGCCCCATTGAGGGCAGTTCCATCATGATCGATACGGCCGAGCTGGATCAACGCCCGACCCGTACAAGGGCCAACACGCTGGAACTGGTCTATACGATTGCAGAGCGGATCGGGAAGCCGGTGGAAATCGACCTTCAGGACATTAAGAACCATATCTATGCCCGACGTCCCCTGCCCCTGCTGGCGTGGGAAAATATTGATGCCGCCACCATGGCCAAATGGGCGGATACCTGCTCCAACCTGACGGGAACCGATATTTATTACAAACCCGACCGTACCTATCCGGAAGGCGAAAATCTCTCCCATCTGATCGGCTTCACGCGTGAGGCGGATGAAATTCAGGAGGAACAGGGAGAACACATCGATTTTGACATGCGCGGACTCGAGGGCATCAAAGGACTGGAAAGCACCTATAACGATCTGCTCGGTGGCGAGCCCGGCTATAAACTGGTCCAGATCGATGTCTCCGGCTTTCATCACCGCGACCTGCAGGAAAAGGCGCCGCGCCCCGGCGGCGACCTGATGCTGACGATTGACCGGAATATACAGCGATTTGCGACGGAGGCACTTGCAATGCGACAGGATGGCGAAGTGCCGGACCAGCCCGTACGCGGCGCCGTCGTCGTACTGGATCCCAACAACGGGGATGTTCTGGCGCTGGCCAGCTCGCCCTCGTTCGATCCTAATAAATACATGACTTCCGCGCCGTACCGCATCGCCCTGAACAACGATCCATCCGGACGGGCCAATAACCGGGCGGTTTACGGGCAGTATCCGCCGGGCAGCACCTTCAAACCGATTGCAGCGCTGGGCGTTCTGCGCGAATATCCGGAATATGCGGAAGTCACCCACGTCTGCGAATATCCGTGGTATGTGGACAAAGAGCGCCATCGCTACAAAAAACGCTGCTGGGTGCATCCGTCCGAACACGGCGAGATCACCCTGCGTCAAGCCCTCATGTTTTCCTGCAACTGCTATATGTATGAGATGGCGCTGGAGGTCGGGTTCGAACCGATTCACTCCATGGCTGAAGAGATGGGCATCGGCCAGTACGCCGGCCTGTTCCCCGACCTTGAGGAACCGCCGGCGCAAAAGAATTCTTCCTACGGCAACCTGCCTGACAAGGCGAACAACAAGATCGACCTCTGCAACATGGCGATCGGCCAGGGCGCCATCACCGCCAGTCCGCTCCAGATGGCCATGGTGGCGGCGACCATTGCCAACGGCGGCACGCTTTATCGTCCGCGTCTGGTGCGCAAGTGGCGGACCGGCCCCATGGAGGAGTATAACTACAATCCCACCTGGGCCATCCGGCGCATTGATATTCCCATGGAAGCCCTCGAACTGGTGCGTGGCGGCATGTTCGATGTAGTGAACGATCCCTATGACGGCACCGCCAAGAAAGCGCAGGTGCCCGGGGTCACGATTGCGGGCAAAACCGGCTCGGCCCAGTACAGAAAAGTGGTCAACGGGGAAACCGTCGGCAGCGTTCATGCCTGGATGATTTCGTTCGCACCGTATGATTTCCCCCGCTATGCCGTGGCTATGATGGTCGAGGACGGGGTCTCCGGCGGTCGAACCATCGGCCCGCGCCTGAGCTATCTCTACAGCAGGATTTTTGAATATGACGGCACACTCAAGAAGGAGGTTATGTGATGAATGGAATTCATCCAAAGCGCCTTGACTGGGTAATGCTCGGAACGATTTTGATGCTGATCGGGCTGAGCGTGGCCTTCATTTTCAGCGCGCAGTTTAAATCGGATGATGTATACGGCAATAACTGGCTGAAGCAGCTGGTTTTTGCCGGCATGGGGTTGTGCGCCTATTTCGGGCTGGTCTGGTACGACTACAACAACGTGGCGCGGCTGGCCTGGTTTATTTATGGCGGCGCTATGGTGCTCCTGCTGCTCGTATTCGTCTTTCCGGCCGTGAACGGAGCACATCGCTGGATTCCGCTTCCGGGCTTTACGCTGCAGGCCTCGGAAATCGGCAAGATTGCGGTGGTGATCGGCCTTTCGGCTTACCTTTCGGCGCCGGACCGCGACATGGACGAGTGGAAAACCTTTTTCACGGCGGCGGCGATTGTCGGCGTTCCCTTCCTGCTGATTGCGGCGGAACCGGACCTGAGTACTTCGCTCACGCTTGCACCGATCACGCTGGCCATCATGCTCTACTGCGGCCTGCAGCGGCGTCTGCTGCTCATCGGCGCCGCAGCAGTAGTCCTGATGGCGACGTTGATCTGTTTCTGGATCAAGTATGAGGACTCGCCGGAAATCAGGGCCCTGCCGAAGGAGGAACAGCCGCGTATCATACTGCCGCGCATGCCGTTCCTTGCGGATTACCAGAAGGGCCGCATCAAGGTGTTCCTCACCGAGGATCACGACCTTGCCAACGCCGGATGGAACAAGCTGCAGTCGCAGATCGCCGTAGGCTCCGGCGGCCTGGCCGGCAAAGGCTACCTGAACGGGACTCAGAACATTCTGGGCTTTCTGCCCCGGACGGTGGCGCCCACGGATTTTATCTTCTGCGTGATTGCGGAAGAGACCGGATTTCTGGGTGGAGCGGGTTTTGCCCTGCTCTACTCGCTGTTGTTAGGACGATGTATGTGGGCCTCGATTAAGGCCCGGGATGAGTTTGGGCGGCTCGTGGCGCTGGGAATCGGCGTCATGTTGTTCTGCCATGTGTTTGTGAACATTGCGATGACGATCGGTATTCTGCCGATCACGGGATTGCCGCTGCCCCTGATGAGCTACGGCGGATCCTTCATGATTAGCATCATGATCGCGCTCGGATTGGTACAGAGTGTGTACCACCGAAGAAGAATTAGATAAGGAGAGAGACCATGTTTAAAAAGCTGAAATCCTTTGGCGGAAACAAGCGTGAGCAAAAGGAAATCATTATTAATATCGAACCGCTTGAAACGCGTGTGGCCGTACTCGATGACGGCCGGCTCGATAACTTTCACATTGAGCGGCCGGACGACAACCGTATCGTCGGCAGCATTTTCAAGGGCAAGATCCAGAATCTGGAAGACGGCCTGCAGGCGGCATTCGTGGATATCGGACTCAAAAAGAATGCCTTTATCCACTACTGGGACATGATTCCGGAGGATGCCGCCCGCCTTGAACGCGAAGAGGGAATCCGCGCCAAGAATTCCACTTCGCGCCGCAAGAAATACAAACCCGGCGAAATGGAAAAGATTTTCCCGATCGGTTCGGAAATCATTGTGCAGGTCACCAAGGATGCCATCGGCACCAAGGGCCCGCGCGTGACGGCCAACCTGAGTATTCCCGGCCGCTTCCTGGTCATGATGCCGGGCACGCACCTGAAGGGTATTTCGCGCAAGATTGACGACATCAAGGAGCGCAACCGCCTCAAGAAGATTCTCACCCGCCTGCCGGTTCCGGAAAACCTCGGCCTGATCGTCCGTACCGCCGGTTCCGGCACCCGCAAGGTCAGCTTTGCCCGCGATGCGCGTACCCTGTTCGAAATCTGGAACGACATCGAAAAAGGGATCAAGGAAACGCCGGCGCCGTGCTGCCTCTATTCCGAGCCGAAGCTGGCCGAACGGGTGGTCCGCGACTACCTGACGGAAGACATCGACCGGATCTACATCGATAACCGCGAAATGTATGAAATCACCCGCCAGATCATTGCCAAATTTTCGCGGCGCTCGCGGAACTGGGTGCAGCTCTACGGTGGCGAAGAACCGATCTTCGACTATTTCGAAGTCGAAAAGCAGATTGAATCGGCGTACCGCCGTAAGGTCTGGATGAAGTCCGGCGCCTACCTGATCTTCGATGAAACCGAAGCGCTCGTGGCGATCGACGTCAATACCGGACGGCACAAGGGCAGCAAGTCGCAGGAAGAAGCAATTCTTGAAGTGAATCTGGAATCCGCCGAGGAAGTCGCCCGTCAGCTGCGCCTGCGTAATGTGGGCGGTCTGGTGATCGTCGACTTCATCGACATGAAGTCGAAACGCGACCAGACGGCCGTCTACCGGGCTCTCAAGGAAGCGTTGAAAAAGGACCGTGCCCGCACAAACGTTTTGCAGATTTCCCAGCTCGGCCTGCTCGAAATGACGCGTCAGCGCGTGGAGGAAAGTATCTACACTTCGGCCTACACCGACTGCCACTACTGCCGCGGCCGCGGCCGCGTAAAATCCCCGCTCTCCATGAGCGTCGAAATCCAGCGCCGCGTCAGCGAATGCATGCGCAAGGATCGCAACGGAACGCACTCCATGCGCGTCACCGTGAATCCGCAGGTGCTTGACCGCCTCCGCAAGGAAGACGAACAGGCGCTCATCGACATGGAGCAGAAGTTCCACGGCCATCTCACCTTTGTCTCGGATGCCCACTTCCACATCGAGGAGTTCACCATCATCAACGACGACAACGGCCGGGAACTTTTCTCTAGTATCGAGAGCTGAAAAACCACATCCTGTGAACTTTAAGCCAGAAAAGGGGTAAACATCATGAGCGTAGCAAGAACGGCATTCGGACACACAACGCGTGGAGAAGAAGTGGACGAGTATATCCTGAAAAACGCTTCCGGGATGAAGGTCAAGGTTATCACCTACGGAGCAGCGATCGTTTCGATCGAAGCGCCGGACGCAAAGGGTCACATGGCGGATGTGGTTCTTGGATTTGATGATATGGCTGGCTACCTCAGCACGGGAAACCCCTATTTCGGCTGCTGCTGCGGACGTTTTGCCAACCGGCTGGCCAAAGGGACCTTCACGATTGACGGCACTGAATATTCGGTTGCCATCAACAATGGTCCCAACGGCCTGCACGGGGGGCTGGTCGGGTTCGACAAAAAAGTCTGGAAGGCGGAAATTGTCGGCGACGGCGCCGTTAAGCTCTCGTTGCTGAGTCCCGATGGTGAAGAGGGCTATCCGGGCAATCTCGCGGTGGAGCTGATTTATACGCTGACCGATGAGAATGAACTGAAGCTGGAATACCGTGCCACGACGGACCGGAAGACGATTCTCAACCTGACCAACCACAGTTATTTCAACCTGGCAGGAAGCGGTTCGGTGCACAACCACCTGATCCACATCAATGCCGACCGCTACACGGTGGTCGACGAGCATTCCACGCCGACCGGCGAGCTGCGTCCGGTGGCCGGCACGGAAATGGATCTGCTGGAAGCGACCCCGATCGGGAAGAATATCCATCAGGTGCAGGGTCTTGGCTACGACCATAACTACTGCATCAACCAGGCGGCAGCTGGCGAGCTGACGGTTGCGGCGTTTGTTGTGGAACCGCACAGCGGACGTACGATGGAATGCCTGACCACGGAACCCGGGGTGCAGTTTTACACCGGCAACTACATCGAGCATGTGAAGGGAAAGAACGGGGCGATTTATGACAAACAGGAAGGCTTCTGCCTGGAAACCCAGCACTATCCGGACAGCCCGAACCATCCGGAATTCCCGTCCACGGAACTGAAACCCGGCGATACCTACACCCAGACCACCATCTACCGCTTCGGTGTGCAGGACTGAGCAGGATTCTAAGGAACCGGTGATTCTATGTGACGGTCCGGGGGCGTTGGATCGCCCGCAGGATCAGGAGACTGTTTCGAACAGAAGCAGTCTCCTGTTTGTTTTCCAAACCCATTATCCAGAGCGTACGACGCAAGGCCGATAGATTCCGATTCAACATTGGATCCAAACGAAAGCCTTGACTCTGCACACAATTCAATTACTCAATTGAATTTATTAATTCAATTAGAGGATTGAATCATGGCGACTCCTTCAAAACGCAGGAATAAGACCTGCTTGAAACTGCTCGATGCAGCATCCGAAATCTTTGCCCGGAAAGGTTTCCGTGACACGACGGTTGCTGAAATCTGCGAGGCCGCCGGCGCTAATATTGCTGCGGTTCATTATCATTTCGGGGATAAAGAAACGCTCTACGAAGAGGTCTGGCGCTATGCCTTTTCCATCAGCGAAGAGGCGTACCCGATCGATGGCGGCGTTCCGGATGATGCTTCGGTCGAGGAACTGCTTTTCGGTTATGCCTCCGCCGTGCTGAACCGCATTTTTTCCGAAGGGCCGGAAGGCCGGGCCGCCCGGCTGTTTTGTCAGGAAATGGCGGCGCCGACGCTTGCGCTCGAACGGATCCTGAACGAAGCCATCCTTCCGCAGCATCAGCAGGTTGAAAAAATCGTCATAAAGGTGCTGGGCAGCGATATTCCTGATCCCCTGCTGCAGCTGGGCAAACACAGCATCGCCGGACTCTGCGCGTTCTTTAATTTCAGTGCTCCGCTCCGGGAAATCGTAATGAAACGCAAGACCCTGACCCCCTTTGAGATCGAATTTATCGCCCATTACGTGGCCCGTTTTTCGTATGGCGGGCTGATGGCCGTGAAAGACGGGATGGGTCTCATATGAAGACCGGGCACGCGCCTTTATGGATTGCTCCCGCCCTGCTGCTTGGCGGCTGCACGCTTTTTTCCCCGCCCGACCGCAGCGAACTGAAAACCGACCTTCCAGCCGCATTTTCACAGGCGGGCGAAGGGATCGTGAGCAATGATGTATGGTGGACCGATTTTGGATCGCCGGAGCTGAATGCGCTGATCGAAGAAGTACTGACCGAAAGCCCGTCGATTCAGCAGGCCTGGGCGCGCCTGCAACAGGCCGAGGCCATGGCGCGACAGGTAGGAGCCGCCCGGTTGCCGACGGTCGGCTATTTTGCAGATGCCAAAGTAACGAAAGCAAAGATCCCCTCTCCGCTTGCGGATATCCAAAGCACGCTGGAAGACTATACGGAATCATCGCTCCCCTTCAATCAGGACACGCTCGAACAGATCCGCAGTTCGTGGGAAAACATTACCGGAACAACACTTCCATCAAGCCAGGCGCTGCCGGAAAATATTTATTCTACATGGGAAAGCTATGACATCGGCCTGAGCGCGGGCTATGAAGTGGATTTATGGGGACGGGTCCGGTCGCAGACCGAGGCGGCCACGCTGGACCGGGCGGCATCACAGCAGGATCTCGATGCGGTTGCCATGACCCTCACGGCACAGGTGGCGGAACTCTGGGCCGGCATTATTTCCCAGCGGAACCAGACGGAGCTGATTCGTCAGCAGCTGGAATCGAACAAAAAACGGCTGGAACTGATTGAGCTGCACTTCCGGCAATCGACCGCCGGCGCTCTGGATGTCCTGCAGCAGCGGCAGGTGGTGGAAGCGGATCGATCCCGGATTCCCCTCTATGCAGTGAGTGAAACCCTGCGTGAGAACCAACTGGCCGTTCTGCTGGGGCGCACCACCGCAAATGCCCCGGAAATCCGTCAGAGCAACCTTCCCGTTCCGGAGCCGCTGCCGGCCACCGGGATTCCGGCGGATCTGCTGGCCAACCGGCCGGACGTCCAGTCGGCATGGCTTCGACTTCTGGCCGCTGACCTGCGCGTAAGCTCGGCAAAAGCGGACCGGCTTCCGGCGATCCGCCTCACCGCCACCGCCTCTTATGGAAACAGCCCCGTTGAGTTTTCGGACATTCTGGATAACTGGGCCGCGAATCTGGCCGCCGGGCTGACCGGTCCGCTTTTCGACGGAGGACGGCGCAAATCCGAAGTACGCCGAGCCCGGGCCGTGGCGGATGAACGAATTGCGGCTTATCGGAATACGGTACTCAATGCGATCAGGGAAGTGGAGGATGCGTTGGCGAAAGAGGCGGCGCAGCGGGAATACATGGAGGCGCTCGAACGACGGCTGGAGACGGCGAGGGCCTCGTACAATGAAGCGGTGAACCGCTACCTCAACGGCGCTCTCGACTATACTGCGGCCCTGTTCCAGCTCAACACACTGCAGGGCGTCGAACGCGAAACCGCAGAGGCTCGTTATACCCTGTTTATCTACCGCATTGCGCTCTATCGCGCACTGGGCGGACATCCGATTCATCACGCTGTATCTGCCAAACCGGAGACCGATTCATGAAAAAAGTATTCACCATACTGATCTGCCTTTGCCTGCTGATCTCGGCGGCAGCCATCTCGGCGGCCCTCATCATTACCGCCCCGAAAGCGGAAAAAAGTGATCAGGTCAAAACGGTGCCGCTGGTGGAAACCATGCCGCTTCAATCCTCCAATGAAATCCTTGTGCTGGAGGCGGCGGGCGCAGTCCTTCCGGCCGAAGAGGTCATATTGAGAGCCCGCATCAACAGTGAGGTCGCAGCACTTCACCCGGAGTTTATCGAGGGCGGCATGGTCCATAAAAACGACACCCTGTTGACGCTGGACCCGCAGGATTATGAGCTGGCATTGGCTCAGGCCAGATCAAGCCTTGAGCAGGCGCGTCTTGCACTGGCACTGGAAAAAGGACAGCAGGATATCGCCCGGCGTGAATGGGCAATGCTGGATATCGAGCGCACCGCAACGGATGACGAAGAGGCGCTGGCCCTTCGCATTCCACACCTGCAGGCCCGGGAAGCGGCACTGGAAGCCGCCGAAGCCGCCTATAAAAAAGCGGAGATCAATCTTGAGCGGACACAGATCAAAGCCCCGTTTAATGCCGTCGTCACCGTTCGCAACGTCAATATCGGCTCGCAGGCATCCGTACAGGATATTCTCGGCGGAATTGCCGGAACCGATGCGTTCTGGATCAAGGCATCGATTCCGGTCGATCGGCTTCCCCTGCTCCATATTCCCGGCAGCGAAGTCTCGGCGGTCTCTGTCAGCGGCGCGGCGCATCGGGGAACCGTGGTCCGGCGCATGGCGCAGCTGACGAAGAACGGACGCATGGCGCAGGTGCTGATCGAAGTGGACGACCCGCTGTGCCTGACGCCGGAAAAGAAGGATATCAAACCGCTGCTGCTCGGCGAATATGTCCGGCTTTCGATTCAGGGTGATGAACTGCAGCAGGTTTTCCGGATCCCGCGCAAGGCGCTGCGCGAAGGGGATACGATCTGGATTGCCACCGCGGAAAACACGCTGTCGATCCGCACGGTGAACATCCGCTGGAGGGATAGTGATTCGCTGCTGATTGACGGCCCCATCAAAGATGGCGAGCGCCTGATTGTATCGGCGCTCACCGCCCCGATTGACGGTATTGAGCTACAGCCCGAAAATGGAAGCGAAGCACGATGAACGATCTTTCCCGAAGAAAAACGGTGGCCGGCGGTGCCATTGCATGGATGGCCAGCAATCCGGTGGCGGCCAACGTGCTGATGGTCATCCTGTTTTTCGGCGGACTATTGATGGCCCTCCATATTAAGCAGGAATTCCTGCCGACGGCGGAAATTGATGTCGTCAGCGTAAAGGTCCTCTATCCCGGTGCCAGCCCGGAAGAGGTGGAACAGGGCATTCTGCTCGCAGCCGAAGAAGCGGTGCGCGGAATCGACGGCGTCAAAAAGGTCTATGCCGGCGCATACGAGGGCGTTGGAACCGTGGCGGTACAGGTGCTCAGTTCGTACGACTCCTATCAGGTGGCGAACGACGTCCGCAACCAGATCGACCGGATCACCACCTTCCCGCAGGATGCTGAAAAGCCGATCATTGAAGTGGAGCTGATGACACCGACGGTTCTCGACCTCATCGTTGCCGCCGACCTTCCTCCCGGCGAACTGCGCGAACTGGGCGAACGGATCCGCGAAGCCCTGCTGACCCATCCGGGCATCACCCGACTGCACCTGAACAATGTCCGCGAACACGAAATCGCTATCGAAATTCCGCAGGAAACCCTGCGAACCTACGGGATCACCCTCCAGCAGGTGGCAATGATGATTTCCCGCAACTCCGTGGAGCTGGCCGGCGGCGGAATGCGCACCGATCAGGGCGAAATCCTGGTACGCGTGAACGATCGGCGCGACTTCGGCCCCGAATTTTTCGACATTCCGATCATTTCCTATCCGGATGGAACGGAAGTCAAACTCGGCGAGATTGCCACCATTTCCGATGCATTTGATGAGTCGGACAAAGCCACCTTTTTCAATGAAAAGCCGGCGCTGAGCATTACCGTTTACCGCGTCGGCAACCAGACACCGCTGACGGTGGAGGAAGCGGTGAAGGAAGTGGTTGAAAAACAGCGCAGCCTGCTTCCGGACGGGGTCGACATCAACCTGCAGAACAATCAGGCCACGATGTACCGCGACCGCATGCAGCTGCTGCTCGAAAACGGCATCTACGGTCTGATTCTGGTTTTTCTGCTGCTGGGAGCATTTCTCGAACTGCGGCTCGCCTTCTGGGTGATGCTCGGGATTCCGATCTCGTTTCTCGGAACGTTTCTGTTCATGCCGATGGCGGATGTCAGCCTGAACATGATCACCATGTTTGCCTTCCTGATTGCGCTCGGAATCGTGGTTGACGACGCCATTGTGGTTGGGGAAAACATTTATTACTACCATCAGGACGGCATGCCGTTCCTCAAGGCCGCGGCAATCGGTGCCAAAGAGATTGCGGGGCCGGTGACCTTCAGCGTACTGACCAACATTGTCGCCTTCCTGCCGCTCTGCTTCGTGCCCGGCGTAATGGGCAAATTTTTCAAGCACATTCCCGTGGTCGTCTGCACCACCTTTGCCATTTCGCTGATTGAATCGATCTTCATTCTTCCGGCGCATCTGGCGCACCAGAGCAACCGGAACAAAACCGGCCGCCTGCACCGCGCCCAGCAAAAATTCAGCCACGCCTTCATTCGCTTCGTGAGGAACATCTATGCGCCGATCCTCGATAAAGTACTGACCCATCGCTACATCACCTTCAGCGCCGGACTGGTTATCCTGATCCTGACACTCGGCATGCTCATCAGCGGCCGCATGGGATGGGAGCTCTTCCCGAATGTGGATGCCGGCGTGGTCGGCTGCGACTATACCCTGCCCTACGGCGCGCCGGTGGCCGATACCATGGCGGTGCGTGAGCGAATTATTGCCAGTGCCAAACGGACCGCGGAGCTGATTGAACAGGAAACCGGCAGACAGGTCCTGAAAAATATCTTTTCGCAGGTCGGCGCCGGCGGCGGCCATGCCGGAAACGTCTATTGTGAACTGGATTATACCGAAGACTGCCCCGTTTCATCCAAGGAGTTTGAAACCCGCTGGAGGAAGGAAAACGGCGAGATTGCCGGCCTGAAAACCATCCGCTTTATCTCCAGCTTCGGCGGTCCGGGCGGCAACCCGAATGATATCACGCTGGAGATTTCGCATTCCGACATGGAAACCCTGCAGACCGCCTGCACAGAACTGGCCGAGGCGCTGGGCGACTATAACGGCATGGTGCACGATATCGACGACGGCTTTACCCCCGGAAAGCCGCAGATCGACTTAAAGGTTAATGCCGCCGGCCGCAGCCTCGGGCTGACCTCCGGAGACATTGCCCGGCAGGTCCGCAACTCCTATTACGGTTCTGAAGCCATTCGCCAGCAGCGCGGCCGCAACGAAATCAAGGTCAAGGTTCGCCTGCCCGAGGCCGAACGGGATACCGAATACAGTCTCGAAGAGATGGTGGTCCTCACGCCGGCCGGAACCGAGGTTCCGCTGCGGGAAGTGGTGCAGGAACATCGCGGGCGCGCGTATACCTCCATCCACCGACGCAACGGACTGCGCACACTGAGCGTTACCGCCAACGTGACCCCGAGCGACCAGACCGGCCGCATTCTTAAGATCCTGGAAGACGAGCTCCTGCCCGAACTGATGAAGAAATATGACGGGTTGAGCTATGCCTACGACGGCCGGCAGGCCGACCAGATTGAGAGCGTTACCGGATTGATGAAAGGACTCGTTGTTGCGCTGCTCTGCATTTATGCGCTGCTGGCCATTCCGTTCAAAAGCTATCTCCAGCCGCTCATCATCATGGTCAGCATTCCCTTCGGTATCGTGGGCGCCGCGATCGGCCACTACATCATGGGCTACAGCTTCTGCCTGTTGAGCCTTTTCGGCGTGGTGGCACTCTCCGGCGTGGTGATCAACGATGCGCTGGTCTTCATTGACTATGCAAACCGGCGCCGACGCGACGGTCTTAACATGCACGACGCGATTATTTCAGCCGGCGTCCAGCGCTTCCGGCCCATCATCCTGACCACACTCACCACCTTTTTCGGACTGACGCCGATGATATTCGAGACCTCGCTGCAGGCGCGCTTCCTGATTCCAATGGCGATCTCGCTCGGCTTCGGCATCCTGTTTGCAACCGGCATCACCCTGCTGCTCATTCCGGCACTCACCATGATTATTGAAGACATCAGCAGGCCGTTTCAGAAAAAGACGGAGGATGACGCTCTGACCACAGAGTGAGCTGCCGGGCTAGATGGCCAGGATTTCGGCATCATCGGATGCCGACGATGAAATGTAGGGCACGGTGCGGTATTCATTCACCTCGCGCAGCCGGGTCAGGATAACATCGATCGCATCGAGATCCTTCAAACTGTCATCGATCTCCTCCATATGCTCCATGGATTCCGCACGGTTACGCAACAGATAGAGCCGCATCCGCAAGGCCGTCGCCGGCTGACCCAGGTGGTGGCATGCGGCGCCGACGCTCTGCAGCATGACCCGCTGGCGTTCGGCATTCAGCAGATCCTGCTGCTGTTTTTCGAGCGCCCGCCGCAGGTTGCCTTCCAATTTCAGCTTATGTTCGATCACGCGGATCCGCCGATTCATCTGGTTCAGAATCAGGTTCAGACCATCTTCAATACACTGGATCTCGCTGCTGTCGCTGCTCTGGTAGAGACGAATTGAGTCGGGGATTGATCCGGCCGCAATATTGACAACATAATCGCGAAGCCGGCTGATATTCCGCGCATGCTTTCTTAGAATGAGCCAACCCGCGATGCCCACGGTCAGCGTCGAGCAAATGATGACAATCAGGGACACCGGATGAACAAGTTCGGAATCCGGATCAGCCACCAGAATTCCGGCGTAAAAGCAGACCAGAGCCGGAACAAGCGATAACAGGACCATCGCAATACGGGCCTGAGCAGCCACCCCCAGATTCCTCAAGGAATATACACCGACCTTATTGCTCTTTGCCATTCTCCCTCCCTAAACCAGCCGATCACCCGCTGGCGCCTAAATTATTAGCAAGAAACGTGCACATAAGTCATGCGCCCCGCTAAATCGTGAATTTTCACAAATATAACGGCAATCCGGCTTGTTTCATTCGAACCCGAAAACTACGCTGAAGAGGATGAAAATAGGCTTTTCAACATTTGTCATGCAGGGGGGGTATTCGGGGATATCCACTTATATTCGCGAACTGCTGCGTTTCCTGCAGATAGAGGACCGAACCAATCGGTACGAGGTGCTGATGCCGAGACAGGAATGCGACCTCATCGGCCTGACCAATCCCGGATTTTCCAAGCGACTTTCCCCGCCGGTCGTAAACCGTCCGCTGGTCAGTCTGGCATGGCATAACAGTGTTTGTGCAAAACTGAGTCGAGATTATGACATTCTGCATATCCCGACGGCACGCCGGATTCCGCTGATCAAGAGCACCCGCGTGGTGGCAACGGTCCATGATCTGGCCGCATTTTCCATCGAAGCCAAATATGATCGGCCCCGCATGTTCTTCAACCGCCGGATGGTACCGGCGATGATCCGGCGCGCCGATCACGTGATTACCGTCAGCCGTTTCACCCGCGACGACCTGATACGGCATGCGGGCGTTCCGGAAGAGCGGATCAGCGTCATCTATTCCGGCATCGATCATGACCTGTTCCAGCCCATGCCTAAAAATACGGCGCGCGAGCGCCTGCAGGCCGCACACGGACTGGACAAACCGTTTTTTGTGTATGTTTCACGCCTGGAGCATCCGGGAAAAAACCACATACGGCTGATCGAGGCCTTTGAACGCTTCAAGTTCGAAAACGACAGCGCCCATCAACTCGTGCTTGCGGGAGCCGACTGGCCCGGCGCGGATTTCATTCGCGCCCGGGCCGCTGCCAGCCCAGTCCGTCAGGATATTATCTTTCCCGGATTTGTTCCCCAAAAATCACTTCCGTTGCTCTATAACGCCTGCGACCTGATGATTTTTCCCTCCCTTTTTGAAGGGTTCGGCTTCCCGATCCTAGAGGCCGCGGCCTGCGGCGCGCCGGTTATCTGCTCTGATACCTCGTCGATGAAGGAAATCGCCGGAGATCGGATTCCTACGTTTGATCCGAACCGGGCCGATGCGATTTATCGTGCTATGGAATGCGCGTTATCCGCCGGCGCCGATGAAAAGCGGATGCAGCGAGGGATCGAATATGCCGCAACCTTTAACTGGCATGAAACCGCCCGCCGTGTGATGGAAGTTTACGAATCGCAGGGCTGATGATACCTACTATGAAACGAATCACTAAAATTCTTATCGGATTTGCCGGACTTCTCCTTGTCGCTCTGGGTCTGCTGCTGCCGTATATGTCGGGCAATTCATCCGGCATTCTCGAAGACGCCCGGATGGGCTCATTGACCGCAGAGGAACGCGCTTTTTTAAACAACCTGCCGCCGATCCGCATTGGACACATTCCGGATACCCCGCCGATCGATTTTCGAAACAGCGTCGGGCAGCGTAAAGGCCTGACCTGGGATTATGTCGCTCTTCTAGAGGAAAAGCTCGGAATCGAGTTTGAACGGGTCGAGTGCCTCGACTGGGAAAAAGCGCTCAGAGAAGGACAAATTGATCTGGTCGGATCCATCCAGAAAACGCCGGAGCGGGAGGAGACGTTCCTCTTTTCCAAAACCTACCGTAAAATCAGTATGCTGATTCTGGCGTCCAAAGACGGAAAAGAGGTGATCAGTCTGGACAACATGGAGTCCGGCAGCCGGTTGTGCGTCGTTGAGGATTCCGCAATGCACGACACGCTGGAAAAATGGAAAGCCTTCCGCCCTGCAAAATATCGTTACGAGCTGATCCCGGTGAAAAATGCCCAGCAGGGCATGGCGCTGGTTGCCGCCGGTCAGGTGGAGGCCATGGTAGTGGATGCGGCGGTTTCCCGCTATTACATGCCCCGGATGGGCGTCGATCTTCGGGTTGCCGGGGATGCCCACTATGACTGGAACCTATCCTTCGCCTCCAGCACCAACTCGCCGCTGCCCACGGAGCTGCTGAATAAGGCGCTGGGCATGATTACCACGCAGGAAAAACGCACGCTGGAGCAGCAATGGCCCACCCTGCTCAGTGCCTCGGAGCTGGAAAAAAAACTGCTGATCAAGGTGATCGGCGGCAGTCTGGCAGTTACCCTGCTTATTATCGGTGCGTCTATTTTCTGGAACCGGACCCTGCGCCGGCAGGTTGCGCGCCACCTGATGGAACTGGGCCGCATGCAGCTGAGCCATGCAAAAACAGCGATGGCACTCGATGAAAGCGAAGCGCGTTTCCGGAATCTGGTGGAATCCTCCAACGATATTATCTGGGAAATCGACCTTTACGGAAGCTATGCCTACGTCAGCCCCCGCGTTCAGGATGTGCTGGGTTATGCACCGGACGAACTGCAGGGAAGAAGCATGCTTTCGCTGATGATTACGGCCGATTCCGCCCGGATGATGGAAACGCTCCGTAAGCGGGGAAGCAGCGGAACGATCGATTGTAACATCAGCACCTGTATCCATAAAGACGGCGGAAAGGTGGTCCTCGAATCGAGCGGGAAGGTCTTCCTGAATAACGACGGCGAGCCGGCCGGATTCCGTGGCGTCTCCCGCGACATTTCCGAACGCATCGCCTATGAAGACGCCCTGCGGAACAGCGAAGAACGTTTCAGGAACCTGGTGGAAACCACGTCCGACTGGATTTGGGAAATCGATACAACAGGGCGTTTTACCTATAGCAGTCCGCAGTCCGACGGGCTGCTCGGCTATAAACCGGATGAGTTGTTGAAGCGGCGTTTCACGGAACTGATGCCGAAGGATGAGTCGGATCGGATCAACCGGTTTCTGCCCGACCTCATCAACAACGGTCGGCCGATTGATGCACAGCAGGATACCTATCTCCATCGGGAGAAGCGTCCCGTGATTCTGGAAACCAGTGCCATTCCCTTTTATAATGAAGAATGGGAAATCAAAGGCTATCGCGGAATCAGCCGCGATATCACTGTCCGCGTCGCGGTGGAAAAACAGCTGGCCTTCGAGCGGAACCTCTTTCATTCCTTCATGGAACATGCGCCGGACCTGATTTATTTCAAGGATACCGAAGGCCGTTTTATTGAGATTAATGCAGCCAAGGCACGCGAGTTGCGCCGCCCCGTGGAAAAGATTCTCGGCAAAACCGACTTTGATTTTCTCCCGATCGATCAGGCACAGGTACGAGCGGATGACGAAGCCGAGGTAATGAAGAACCGCAAGGCGATCCAGAAAGAGGAAAGTGCCGAGACCCCCTCCGGACAACGCTGGTATTACACCACCAAGGTTCCCCGCTTTAA
Organism: Pontiellaceae bacterium; assembly: GCA_016937945.1. Lineage (GTDB taxonomy): Bacteria > Verrucomicrobiota > Kiritimatiellia > Kiritimatiellales > Pontiellaceae > Pontiella. The sequence goes on from JAFGVP010000129.1 coordinate 41,691, forward strand.
TGAAGATGGCGCGGTGATCGGCACATTCGGAACCTCATGGGATATCACCTACCGAAAGCAGACCGAAGAGCAGTTGCGGCGCCTGCGAACACTGCTCAGCAATACGATCGACTCCATGCCGTCAGTCCTGGTGGGGGTCGATGCCGCCGGCCGGGTTATTCAGTGGAACCGGCAGGCCGAAGCGGAAACCGGGCGCTCGGCCGGAAGTGTGCTCGGGCTTCACCTGCACAATGCGTATCCGGAAATGGAGCAGGAAATCCCGAAGGTGGAAAGAGCGATCCGCGAGAGAATCCCGCAGATCGAACAGCGCATCCAGCGGGATCACGATGGCCACGCACGCTACTATGACGTCACCGTATTTCCCCTGACCGGGACGACCGAGGGCGCGGTAATCCGAATGGACGATGTAACGGAACGCGTCCTGATCGAAGACAGTATCCGGAATATTGTCGAGGGGGTTTCCGCCGTCGGCCGCCGCTTTTTCGGCTCAATGGTTACGCAGATGGGCCGGACCGTGGATGCCGATTACACCTATATCAGTGAATTTACGGATGAGGAACACTCCCGCATGCAGACCATTGCGGTTTCGGATGGCGGAGAACTGGCCCCGAACTTTAGTTACGACGTCGCCCCAACGCCCTGCCGGGAGGTGCTTGGAAAAGCCGGATTCACTTTTGTGGAGGATGTTCTGACGCAGTATCCGGATGTGCCGTTCCTTCAACAGCACAAAGTGCAAAGCTATATCGGCATTCCCCTGGTGGATTCCGAAAACAGGGAAATCGGCGTGATGGTGGCCCTGTATAAGAACCGGGTGGAGGATGTGGAGTTTGCCTCATCAATCATGCAGGTCTTTGCCGGCCGGACCGCCGCAGAACTTGAGCGCCTGCAGGCCACCAAGGAGCTGGTCGGGCTGCGCAATCTGCTTGAAAACATCATTAACTCCATGCCGTCGATCCTGATCGGGGTCGATGCCGAGGGCCGGGTCATGCAGTGGAACCGGGGCGCGGAACAGGCCAGCGGCATTGCCGCGCCGGATGCCCATGGCAAATCGTTGCATCAGGTGTTTGAAAAAATGGATTCCGAACTCGGAAGCGGACTCGATGCGCTCCTGCACCGGGGCACCCAGCAGCACGAACGGATTCAAACAGCGATCAACGGGGAACCGCGCATCGTGGATGTTACCGTCTATCCGATTTCCGCCGATGGCATGGAAGGCGCCGTAATCCGTCTGGACGATGTGACCGACCGCGTCCGCATTGAGGAAATGATGGTGCAGTCCGAAAAGATGATGTCCGTCGGCGGTCTGGCCGCCGGCATGGCGCATGAAATCAATAATCCGCTTGCCGGTATCATTCAGGGACTTCAGGTCATTCGCAACCGCATCATGCTCGACAATCCGCGCAACGCGAAGAGTGCCGAGGAATCGGGTATCACGCTGGAATCCATCCGGGCCTACATGGATTCGCGCGGACTTCCGGCCATGATTGATTCCGCATCGGAGGCTGCAGAACGGGCCGCCCGTATCGTGGATAACATGCTCAGCTTCAGCAGAAAGCAGGGAGCTCAATTTGAACCGCACGACCTGGCCGACATCATTGATCGCAGTATCGAACTGGCCTCCAACGACTATAATCTCAAGAAGCGTTTCGATTTCCGGCATATCGAGATTGTCCGCAATTTTGACGCCGTCGACCCCGTATCGTGCGAATCCGGCCAGATCCAGCAGGTACTGCTCAACCTGCTCTCCAACAGCGCGCAGGCCATGGCGGAACAGCCGGAAAACAGTCCGACGCCTCGCCTCGACATCAGCCTGTACCGGGAGCAGGACATGGCGGTTATCGAAGTGAAGGACAACGGCCCCGGTATGGATGTCGATACCCGCAAGCGCGTATTTGAGCCCTTCTTCACAACCAAGGAAGTCGGACAGGGAACCGGTCTTGGGCTTTCAGTCTCCTTCTTCATCATTACGGAAAACCATGGTGGAACACTTCATCTCGACTCCGCACCCGGACGGGGGGCCTGTTTTAAAATCCGCCTGCCTTTTGAACACCGGATGGAACGATGGGGATTGCTGTTATGAAGCAGGGAGAAAGGCGGCTCTTCTGCTTGATTTTCCGCCTCCTCCTGCTTCCGTCTCGAACTCTTTTCATGTTTTAAGAGAAATAGCGACGCACGGACCACCGAATACCTCGAGAACCCCCGGTTTCCGGCACATTGACGAATCTGGCGGCCGGCTCTAAAACTGAGACAATCAACTTGGGTTTGAATCCGGTTTAGCCTTAGAATGTCCGGATATTTTAAGGAGAATCATGTCGGACTACTCTTCCATTCGAATACTGGTGATCGACGACGAGCCGGCGATCTGTGCAAGCCTTTCGGCCTTTCTGGAGGATTATGGCTTTGATGCCTCTACCGCCGAAAGCGCCGAAGAAGCCCTCGACCTGATGAAAAGTAATCAATATGACATCTGCATCGTCGACCTGCGCCTGCCCGGAATGAGCGGCGAGGAAATGATCGTTAAGGCCCGTGTTCTGCAGCCGAATCAGCGGCACATCATTTATACCGGGTCTATTTCATATAATCTGTCCGACGAACTCAAGGAACTCGGCATGCGGCCGGAGCATGTATTCCTTAAACCGATCCGGGTGCTGACCCTGCTGGTCAAATGCATTAAGGAACTGGCCGCGGAACAGCAACCCGACTGATTCGACGGGAGCAGAAATGTCCAGTCTAGCCATTGTCATGCGCGCAAAAGATGAAATGCCGCATGTCAGGTATGCCCTCCGGCAATTAAAGCGACAGACCATTCAGGATTTCGAACTGTTTGCCGTCGATTCCGGATCCACGGACGGAACTCTCGACGAGCTCCGACAGCATGCCCACCGGCTCCGGCAGATCAGGCCGGATGAATATGTGCCCGGCGCGGTACTCAATCAGGCCATAGCGCAAACGGATAGCGAAATCATTGTTCTGCTGAATGCCGATGCGGTTCCGCGCAGCGCCGACTTTCTCGAGCAGCTGATCCAACCTTTGCAGGCCCATCAGGCCGATGCCGTTTTTGCCCGGCAGGTTGCCCGCGATGACGCCCGTTTCATTGTCGATTATGACTATCAGCGGGCCTATCGGCCGGACCGGATGGAACCGACGTTCTTTTCCGCCGTTGCCTGCGCCTTCCGTCGCTCGCTTTGGGAAACCTGCCGCTTTCGTGAAACCGGTTATGCTGAAGATCTTGCGTGGGCCGAAAGTGTGGTCGCGTCAGGCGCCCGCCTTCGGTTTGTTCCCGAGGCCGTTGTGGAACACTCACACAACTATTCCCTGAAGGGCCTTTTCCGCAAGCGCTTCCGGCAGGCAATGACCTTCGGAACCCGCCCGATATTACTGAAACAGCTGACGGCCTTCCTGCGTGAAATCGTGCGCGATCTGCTCTATGCGGTACGAAAAGTCAAGCTGCAGACCATTCCGTATAACATCGTGTACCGCATCATGCTTCACGCCGGTGTATATCAGGGCCTTCGGAGCGGATGGAAAAAACGCACCGGAAACAGGCCCTGATATTTTCAGGCCGCGCGCAGCAGGCGGCTTTTAATGGTGTAGCGCATCATAAACAGGCCGCGTACCAGATACCGGACAAAAGGCGTATGGCAGGCCAGATAAATCATGCGTTCAGGCGGCGGGAAGGGATAATCGCCGCTTGCGTGCAACCGGTTAATCTCTTCAAGATCGCCGCTCAAAAGAGCATAACGGTTGCAGTTTTTCACCTTCAGGGCCCGGATCTCGTTGATGGGAATTTCATACCGCTCTCCCAGAAGAATCCCCAGATTGGAGGCACGATTGACAAAGCTGTAGCGCTTCTTTGCCGATATCGAGTTGGATTCCGAATGCGGCAGAATCCGGTACGTAATCAGTGAATCTTCGATATAGTGGAAGGAACCGATGCCGGCCAGCTCACACCAGCTCGGGGTATCGCCCATCGGAAGCGCCCGGAAAACCTCGGTATTCCGCTCCATAATATCCAGCAGGTCGGCGGTTCGCATGAAGGTCGTGCTGGCCACAATGTGAAAATCATTCCGAATAAGATCCAGCCGCAACTGAGAGAGTACGTCATACACCGGCGGGTGCCATCCGCGGGAGTGATTCAGTCGGCAAATCCGGTTCCCGGTCGCCTGATCAAGCTGGTCATAGTCGGAATAGACCAGCGCCACCGACGGGTCCTTTTCCATCACATCATACTGTTTCTGAAGCTTGAGCGGATCGCTCCAGATATCATCGCCATCACACAGCGCCACATACTTTCCGCGGCACATACGCGTAGTTTCGATATAATTGTAAACCCCCTGCGATGCATACGCCTCGCGCCCGGGTGATTTCTGGCTGCGCAGTTCGAGCCGGATGCGCCCCGGATAGCGATTTACATATTCCCGGCAGATGTCGCGCGTACCGTCGGTCGACTCATCCTCGCCAACACAGATTTCATAAGCAAACGTTGTCTCCTGGGCCAGCAGACTGTCGAGGCATTCCCGGATGTAGGGCGCATGATTATAGGTGATCAGATTGACACTGACCTCCGGCGCCTTTTCCATACCCTCCGACTTTGTCCCCAACATAGCCATATTCTCCCATTCCATTAATTGCTGAATCGCCCATTCTTGAGCAATTTTTACGCCATGATCTGAAATAGAATTCCGAGAACTGAAAAGATCAGCCGAACTCGCCGGCCCGGTAGGCGGGAAAATAGCCGCCATCCGCCGCGCCGGATGCAAAGGACAAATTTCGGTAGGCATCAGGATTAATGATGCGTCCGCAAAAATAGACGGGATGCAACTCACTGCTCCACCCCTGCTTATAGCGCGACAGCCCGTCAGAGCCCTTGCTGCAAAGTCCGGCACCGCCACCGATATCGAGCCATTTGGCTTTTCCTGAAAAGTACTCGAAGGAAGCATAGTCGAGCGCGTAGAAGGCCCCGCACGTATAGCCCTCTTTATTCACCGCGCCCAGATGACAATGCACCACGTCATCCTGAATAAAATAGAGTTGTGCCCCGAGCATTCGTTCCCCGCAGAAGGCCTGCAATACCACAATCTCCGGCATACTCAGCAACCGCTCAAACGAGCGCAACGAAAATGAACGGATCCCATTGATCTCATAGCGCTTACGCAATTCATCATAGAGACGGTCCCATTCCGAAGCAAAACCGGCCGGATCGATGCAGCGCTCAACCCGGATATCCCGCAGCGCCAGCCGCGCTTCCCGGCGATGATGTTTCGTGCCGATCTTCTCCAGCGGATTTTCGAGCCCGATTACATAGTGCTGCTTATAGTTAACCACATGATCAAAGGTCGATTTCAACAGCGCCGGCGTGTAAGCCGCGTAGGGATCGGCAACCAGCGAGACGCTCACGATGCTTTCCGGTAACGCGGCGAGATCCGCCTCCAGCGCGCTCCAATCCCGACAGAAAAAAAGCGGGTAGCAGCCCATGGCATCAAAAAACGGCGACCCGGAAATCGGCCGTTTCAGCAGATAGCCGTCGCAGCGGGGCAGATGAAGCAGTTCGCCGAATTCATCGAGCGATTCAGCGTAGGCCCGACTTGCATATCCGCGGTTATGGTCAGACGGACTCATTTTGCTGCTCCGCGGCTTCCGGTGGCTTGCCGCCAACCATCACCTTTCGTTTCAATTTCCGTGCCAGCCAGCGCAACGCCAGATATTGGTTTTTCCAGCCCATGCGCCGGACTACAACATCTTTTGTCTGCTCAATCCGGCAGGCCCACGGATTGTTATAGCCCGCAAAACCAGCCAGATAATCGCCTTCCGTAAAACCTCTCCCATGAAACGAGCGGATCAGCCAGACCGAGTTAATGGTGCCCGGCGAAAGCTCGCGGTATTCCGGATCGTAGGTACCGTGGGCAAAATAGACGCGATCTCCGAACGCATAGGCAATCTCGACGGAAATAACCCGATCACGATCATACAGCATTCCGAAGTATAGGCGCCCGGCAGCCGCAAGTTTTGGAAAGAGATCATGATAGAATTGCTGCTTTTTCGGATGGGAAACAAACCGGCCGGCCTTCCAGCTGATCATTTCTGTCGCAATGTACGCATTCAGGCATTCTTCTGCATCGGCGGGATCGGAGGTGATTTTATAGACCAGATTATCCCCCAGCTTTCGTTCGAGCTTCCGGGTATGCTTGCGCAGCTTTCGGTGCCCGTTCCAGAATTCGTCCCAGTCGCCGTCGAGCTGCACAATGGGCGACTCCGGCCCCGCCTTGGCTCTGGTCCAGTAACGCGGCCCTGGAAAGAGCGTCCGAAGGTTTTTAACCAGGTACGAGTCCGGCCAGAATTCGTCCAGATCCAGCATATCCCACTCGCGGCCCATTCGCTTTACATAGGATGCAAACTCTGTCCAGCAGACCTCCTCACATCCCCGCCGGATAATGGGATACGGCTTGTCCACGTCGGTTTTGCTGGTGGTAATCCCATGGGCGAGCAGGCGCATCTCAACGCCGTCGCAACGTTCCCGATGGATACTCAGTGGAAAAATCGCCGACAGCTCCCCGTTTGCATCGTCGCGCATAAACAGGAAAAAGATCGGCTCATCGCCTTGAAAATGGACGCACGAGGTATAAACAAAATCGAAGAGCGAATAGACGGTCGGTCGGGAACTTTCCGCCAGCAGTGCATCCCACTCGTCGCGCCGCGCTTCGAGCGCAGGCGAAAAATCGACCCGTTCCGTCGTCAGCATCAGGCTTTGCCTCCGGACTGCATTTCGAGCTCAAGATCAATCAGCTTATCGGCGTGCTCCATCACGGACGGTCGATGGGAAACAAAGATGATGGTCATATCCTCAACCGCCTTGAGCCGGTCGAGCACGCGGGTTTCGGTCCCTAAGTCGAACGCATCCGTACTTTCATCCAACAGCAGGATGGCCGGATTGCGGTACAGGGCCCGGGCAATCCCGAGCTTCTGAATCTGGCCGCTGCTGAAGCAGAGACCGTCGTCGCCATACGCGGTTTCATACCGGCGCGGCAGTCCTTCGATCACATCGTCGAGTTCGACCAGCCGGCAGACTTCGTGAACGCGTTCGCGATCGATCTCATCCGGCTCAATCCCCAGTGCAATATTTTCGTACATGCTCAGGCGGATCACATTGACCGATGCCGGCACCAGCCCGATCCGGCTCTGCCACCAGGCGGAGGAATAGGCATCCACCTCGACATCATCGGCAATAATGGCACCGGCCCCCGGATGATACAGCCCGGAAAGCAGGTTCAGCACGGTTGATTTCCCGCAGCCAGTGCGCCCTTTGATGCAGGTAAACCGGTTGATCGGGAATTCGAGGCTCAACCGATCCATCCGGAAAGGACTGCTTTCGCCAAAGTCGAAACAAATGTCCCGCAGGATAATACGGCGGTCAATCCGATGCGCCTCGCCGTCCTGAACTTTCACCTCGGGCATGAGCACCAGCGAGCGGGAAACCTCTTCAAGAATCGCGGTGTCATACCAGATATTCTCAATCCGGTCGAAAATACTGGCAAGCGACGGAACCAGCCGATACGCCGCCACCGCATACATTCCGATAATCGTGACCGGCTGCGTATCGCCGCTGGAAAAGAGCGTGAAGTAGATCGAAAGCGACAGAATAATGCTGAACACCACGATTTCCAGCAGGTAGGCCGGCATGTCGCTGACCAGCGAACGCTTCAGGCTGTTACGCACCATCTTCCCGCTGGTTTTATAATAGCGGTTCACAAAATAGTCCGAAACCCCCGCAAGCTTGATCTCCTTATGCAGCGTCAATGCTTCGAGTACATGATTGAAAAGGCTCGCCTCCAGCCTGGCGTGGCGTTTTCCGTAGCGCTCAAGGAAACGGGAAATCAGTTTATTGATCAGCAGGTGAACGACCAGCAGGACGCCGAACACAATCAGCGTCACGCTCCAATTGACCAGCAGTAGCAGTACCACCACAAACCCGGAAATGATCATCTCGGAAATCAAGTCCAGCATCGAAAAGAGCGTTCGGATGATGACCCGCTTCACATCGGAAAGGATTTCCTTGGCCCGCTCGGCACTGTTGCGGCGCTCGAAGATCAGCGAATCGATGCCCAGATAATTCCGGAGCAGGCGGGTGGAGAGTTGCTGTTCCATTTTTGATCCGAAGATTTCGCCGTACCAGTTATCGCAGGCGCTGATCACGTTTCCGGCAATCAGCAGTCCGAGGCCCATCAAGCCAAAGGCAATAACCGCCCCGCCATACGAAGTAACCCCCGTCAGCTCACAGAACCGGATAATGTATTTGTTGGTGTGCAGGATTTCCGGCTCGGTGATGAGTCCGACAAACGGAAGGATTGAGGCAATGCTCGCCGCACTGAGCAGGCCGTTTACCATGGAGATCAGCAGAATCAGCAGCAGCTTGCGCCGGTCCGACGAATCCATGAGGTCATAAATCAAACGAAATTTTTTCAGAAGATGCATAGAATCCCGGCCGGTTTAAATAAACGTCATTCCCGATATACGCTACATTTTTGGCAGGATAGGCAATTGAAGGACTCAGGCAACCACAAAGACAAAAACATTCTATGAACGAAATGATTCCTCTGCCGCCAATGAAACTTTTCCTTGTCTTGGCCTACCGGCTGCCCTAGCTTTTTAACGGTTATTCAACCCAAGCCCCTGCGGGCGGAACGGTGGTGTTGTCCGGTATGAAGACCCCTGCAACCTATACGAAAAATCTGTACCGCCTGCCATTGGCGCTGACAACCCAGCATATCTGCATTGAACGGCACCTGTCGGACCTGATGGCGATCGAAAACGCCTGCTTTCCCGGCCAGATGCAGGAGTGCGAAAAAAATTTCCGGGAATTCTTTTCCTCCGAATACTCCGCCGGACTCATCCTCTATCATGACAAAAAGCCCATCGGATACTTCTCCGGCACGCACATCTGCGAAGAATATGCGGCAGACCTGATTGCCTCTTTTCCCGAGGTCGCCGAGGCTCAGGATGTTACCTTCTATCTCGAAAGCATTGCCATTCTGGACGAATACCGATCCATCACAGCGGTCGATATTCTCATTCATGATCTGGCCTGTTTCCTTCGGCAGTTTGATTATCGCTACTGTGTGATGCACGTTCGGCAGCGACACGGGCTCGACCGCCTTGCACGGCTGCGCTACCACGCCAGAAAACTTAAAACCTACGATAACTGGTTTGGATTTGACGAACCCTTTGCCGCCATGTGGGTCGAGGTGGACAAAGTTCCGGTCCTTCCGCGTCCCGCACGAAAGGTTTACAGCCTGCTGCGGCGCCTGCGCCGGAAGTTCCTGAACCTGTCGGGGCGAAAAAACACTCAATCGGCCGCCGGCCGGAAAGCGGAGGGCTGAACAATGAATGCTCCCGCAGAGGTAAAAAGCGTGGAACGGATGGTCGGAATCGACCTGGCCCGGTGTATTGCCATCATCGGCATGATGATCATCAACTTTAACGAAACGATCGCACGTTCGTACGAAGGATCCGGTCTGCTGCTGCACTTTGTCCGCTTTATCCCCGGCCGCGCCGCCGTAACGTTTGTGATGCTCGCCGGCATCGGAATGTCCTTCATGGGGCGCCGCGCACGCCTTTCAGGCGATTCCCTGCTGCGCCGCAAGGTTCGTACCAGCCTCCTGAAGCGCGCAGGCCTCCTTTTTTTGATCGGGATGATTTTTGTGATCAGCTGGGAAGGCGACATCCTGCATTTCTACGGCGTTTTCATTTTTACCGGTGCATTGATGCTTTTCTGGCCGGCGCGCTGGCTGTGGGCCTGTACTGTCCTGCTGAATATCGGTTTTGTTGCCATGCTGATGACCTTCTCGTATGGCGTTGGGTTTGACTGGGAAAACGACCTGAATCTGGTCAACTTCTGGACGATCAAGGGATATGCCCGCAATCTGGTATTTGACGGCTGGTTTCCGATCTTTCCCTGGTTTGGTTTCCTGCTGATGGGAATCTGGGCCGGACGTCTGGACCTGCGCAGTCACTCCGTTCTGCTCCGCCTCGGACTGGGCGGAGGACTGGTATTCATTGTGGCTGAAGTGGCATCGCGGGTACTGTCCGGCTATCTGGAGAGCACATTCCCCGGGATGAGGCATATAGTGATTCAAGGGCTGGTCGGACGTGGCTGCCTGCCGCCGGGCCCGCTGTTTTTTCTTTCAACGGCCGGCGGTTCGCTCCTGCTGATCACTCTCTGCCTCTTCATTGCCGAAAAATACCGGAAAGCCCGCTGGATGGAACCGCTGGTAGCCACCGGCCAGTTTGCCTTCACCATTTATCTTGCCCACGTATATCTGGTCATCATTCCGTTACTTTACCTTGGATGGGAGGATGTCCCGATCTCTCAGTCTGTGGCGACCGCACTCACCGCCTGCGCAATTTTCATGGTGTTCAGTACGCTGTGGAAAAAGCGGTTCGGACGCGGACCGCTCGAATGGGTTATGCGGCGCGTGGCAAACGGGAACCCGACGGCATCCTGACCGATTCGCTTCGTGACAATTTGCCGTCTACTCTTCAGGATGAGTCCCGTATGGCCATTTACACCCAGACAGGATCCGAAAAGCTTGATGCAAAAATCGATGCCGATCTGAGGCAGATCATGCAGGCCGCCGAACCATACAGTATTGCCGGTATTCTGCTGGGCGGATACGGACGCGGCGACGGGACTCCGTTTATGGGGCTCGACGGTATCCAGCAACCGTTCAACGACTATGATCTCGTCGTGGTGGTTGAGCACCTGAACCGTTCCGTGCGCCGGACCTTCAAAAACCTTGAGTCCGAACTATCGGAAAAACTCGGCATTCCGGTCGACCTCTATCCGTATCGCCGGAGCCACCTTTCCCATTGCGAGTTTTCGCTCCTCAACTATGAAATGAAATATGGCCACAAGGTGATCTGGGGCGATGCAGGCATTCTCAACGCCATGCCCGATTATCCGAAGGATGCCATTCCGCGATCCGAAGGCTCGCGCCTGCTGCTGAACCGAGGGAAACTGCTGCTCGATATTAAACAGCGTCTTGCTGATCCGTCGCCGCTGACCGATGAAGAGCGCATTCGCTTCATCAAATTTATCCACAAAGTCCTGCTCGCCTTCGGCGATGCCTCCCTGATTGCCGCCGGCCGATACGACATTTCCTACGCCGTAAAAGAAATGCGCTTCCCGGATATCGGGTTATGTCCCGATCGCAATTATGTGGTCGAGGGCTATCACAAAGCTATCGAGCTCAAAACCCGGGGCAACTATTACGATCTGCTGCCGAATTATGATATCGCGGCGGAATATGAAGTCGCGCGCACCGTTTTTGTTCATTTTATGCCGTGGTATCGTAAACAGGTTTCCGGCGGCGAAGGATCGCCGCTGAAAAACCTCTTGATGAATCTTAAATGGCGGAAGTGCCTCTGCACGGCACATCCACGGGAGTCGCTCTATGATGCGGTCACGAATCTGCTGCAGGGCTCCGAAGCAACCATGACGGAGGAAGAATTCCGACGAATGCAAAGGAGGTTCTCCTGATGAAAAAGGAAAAGCTCAGTCTCTTTATCTTCATCGATGCCTTCGGTTGGGAGGTCCGGCAGCGCCATCTTTCATTCCTGAAAGATCTGACACTCGACAGCCGACCGCTTGAAACCATCTTCGGCTATTCCTCCGCCTGCGACCCTTCCATCATTTCCGGCCTGACGCCGGCGCAACACGGGCTCTGGTGTTCCTATTATTATGATCCGGAAAACAGCCCGTTCAAATGGACACGCCCATTGCAGATCCTGCCCGATGCGCTCTTCCGGCGTGGCCGCGTACGACATCATATGAGCAAATGGATTAAGAAAAAGTGCGGTATTACCGGATATTTTCAGCTTTATGCCGTTCCGTTTGAGCACCTGCCGCTCTTTAACTATGCCGAACGAAAACGCATCTGGGAACCGGATGGACTGCCGCGTGGCAAAACCGTGTTTGACCGGATGGCGGAAGCCGGCATCCCCCATTATGTCCACGACAGCGGCGTTCCCGACAACCTGCGCATGGAGCGCCTGATGACCGACATACAGGATCAACGCATCGATTTTGCCTACTGCTCGCTTGGCAAGCTCGATGCTCTGATGCATGCCGAAGGAAATGATTCACCCTCAATCAGCACGCTCCTCGAATGGTACGATCAACAGATCCGGGCCCTGCTGGCAACGGCCGAAGAAAACTACGAAGAGGTTGCGTGGTATTGCTTTACCGACCATGGGATGCACAACGTGGTTGAAAGCTACGACCTGATCGCGGAGATCGAAGCCCTCGGCCTTGAATGGAACCGCGACTATATCGCCTTTTACGACTCCACTATGGCCCGCATCTGGATATTCAACGATACCGCCCGCGAAACGATTGTCCGAGAGCTCTCAAAACATCCCAAAGGTCGTATTCTATCCGAAAACGAGCTGAAAACCTTCGGCGTCTATTTTGAGGACGGACAGTATGGCGACCTTATTTTTCTGATGAATTCCGGCGTCCAGATTGCGCCTGGGTTCATGGGGATCAAAGCGTGCAAAGGCATGCACGGCTACCATCCGGCGGATCCCGACTCGTTGGCCGCCATCGCGTCAAACCGGCCGATTCCGCCGGACATTACTAAAATCCAGCACATCCACCGGCTCATGCTCAACGAACTCGGAATTCAGGAAACCAGCTGACTTCCCGGCTCCGCCGGAATCCATTTGCCGACATCCAGCCGCTCGTCGACGCTCCATTTCCCCCTGCGCGTTTCCGGTGTCGCCACTTCACGGAGCAGTTCAATATATCTCCGGCGCGGAATCAGCTCATAACCCAGCCGACGGAAATGTTCTTCAAACGCCTGTACATCATTGATGGCATAGCCCCAGTGCTGCAGGTGGCAGTTCAGATAGGCGCACGCTACTTTCATTGTATTGTTTTCCAGCGAAAAGGCGGATTCGGATAAGAACATGCGCCCCAGATCGACTCCGAAGATTCCTCCAACAAGCTGACCCTCCTGATTCCAGACTTCGACGGAATGAGCGTGCCCCGCTTCATGCAGTGCCAGCTCCACCGCAATGCGTTCCGGATTCAGCCAGGTCCAATCGCGCTCACTGCACGCCTTTACCACGTCCTCGAAAGCGGTATCAAACGTGACACGATAACGGCCGGACTGGATCAATGGCCGCAGCCCTTTTCCCATTCGCATCTTTTCCAGAAAGAGAACCATGCGCGGATCGCACGAAAGCCATTCAATCGGGTGCTCTTCATAAAATGGATAAACGCCCTTCGAATATGCAAATAGCAACGTTTCAGGCGTCAGCTTTCCGCCCACGGCCACCAGTCCATGCGGCTTGCGCGGTGAAAAACGGACCGGAAGAAAACCGCCTCTGGGCGGCGGTGGGAAAAAGAGGCATTGCAACCGCACCCGCGCATAACCGAGCTTATGAAACAGGCCCAGCCTACGCACCCATCCCGGCAATTTGTAAGATATCCCCATCGTTTTATCACCCGCAGAAATCGGTATAAATAAAGCAGTGAATTAAAGAGGATACAATCATCGCCTTGACTGAATTGCCATATGTCGCTCAAATGATTGCGGAGTTATTTATGATAAAACTGTTCTCCAGCCATCGCCCCTTCTGCCCGGGTCTGTTTCTGACAGCCTGTATTTTTTCCGTGATTCCGTTCAGTACGCAGGCGCAAAGTGACCGGGAACCGGAGGCCCACGATTTTGCGGAGCCGGCCGATCTGTCGCTTCCGACCCTCTTTATTATCGGCGATTCCACCGTTCGCAACGGAAACGGAACCGGTAAAAACGGGGAGTGGGGCTGGGGCGATTTTCTGGCGCCCTACTTTGACCGGTCGAAAATCAACATCGCAAATAATGCCCTGGGCGGTACCAGCACGCGCACCTTCTATCGCGACCGCTGGCCGACGGTTAAATCGATGATCCGGCCCGGCGATTTCGTAATCCTCCAGTTTGGACATAACGATGCGAGCCCCGTGAATGAAGAGATGACCGACTCCGGCGCCCGTTCCCGGGGAACCATCGACGGGATCGGCTCGGAAATGCAGTCGATCACCAACATTCTGACCGGTCAGTTTGAGGTGGTTCACTCCTTCGGCTGGTATGAAAAACAGTTTGTGCTCGAAACCCGCATGCGGGGCGCCCGCCCGATAATCTGCTCCCTGATTCCGCGGAATACCTGGAGGGACGGGAAAGTCGTGCGCCATGCCGACTCTTATGCCGGATGGGCCGGCGAAGTTGCCCGTATTGAAAATGTGCCTTTTGTGCACCTGAACGAAATCGTGGCGGCGCGTTACGATCAGCTCGGGCCGGAAGGAACAGATCCGATGTTTGTTCCCGGCGCCGGACCGCACACCAGTCGAGCCGGAGCCGAACTGAATGCATCCTGTGTGATTTCCGCGCTCAAGGCCCTGCCCGCCAACCCGCTTGCCCCGTTCTTTTCAGAAAAGACCGAATCGATTACTCCGTAAAATAGGAACTATCATGAAAAAATATATCTCCACACTCGCCGTTATGCTCTGCTGCTCCGCCGGTTTCGTACAGGCCGACGATGATCGCCCGATTGTCGATGCATCCAGGCTGAAGGATGAAAAGAGCGAAAACTCTGCACTGCCGACCCTCTATCTGGTGGGAGACTCCACCGTGCGCATCGGCGGAGGAAACAAGGCGATGGTTGGCTGGGGTGAACGGATTGCGCCGCTTTTTGATGCGGAAAAAATCAACGTGGTAAATCGGGCCATCGGCGGGCGCAGCGCGCGGACCTACTTTACTGAAGGCCGGTGGCAGACGGTCGCCGACGCGCTCAAGCCGGGCGATTTCGTGATTATCCAGTTCGGTCATAATGACGGCGGCCGGGTCGGAGATCCTTCCAACAAGCATCGCGCGGACGCTCCGGGAACCGGCGACGAAACCCTGCCCGATAAAATGGAGGACGGCACCATTGAACAGGTGCACACCTATGGCTGGTATCTGAAACAGTTTGTCACATCAGCCAAAGCCAAGGGAGCCACCGTAGTCATCTGTTCGCCGATTCCGCATAAAAACCGCTGGGAAAACGGTCGCGACTTTGCCGACCACGCCGGCTGGGCAAAAGAGGTGGCCGACAAAAACGGGGCTCTCTTCATGGATCTCACGATGGTGATTACCGACGCCTACAGGAAACTCGGTATGGAAAAGGTGGAAACCTATTTTGCGGACAAGGGCACGCATACGAACGAGGAAGGCGCTGTTTTCAATGCGAAATGCGTCGTATCCGGCCTGCAGGGTCTGCGCGGAAATCCGTTTAAGCGTTTCCTTTCCAAAGAGGGCCGCACCATAAAGGCTTACAGAAACTAACCGGAATTTCCATGGAAGAGCTTTCCCCCGATCCTGAATTCCTGCTGGAGCTGGCCGAAGCGCGCATGCCTTTCGGGAAATATAAAGGCCGGCGTCTGATTGATCTTCCGGAACCCTATGTGGTCTGGTTCCGCCAGAAGGGTTTTCCCGCCGGAAAACTTGGTCAGCAGCTCGAAACCGTCTATGTCATCAAGGCCAACGGCCTGGAGCACCTGTTCACCAAACTGCGATAAATCAGAAAATTCGCTTCGTATAGGACCGGATCGCTCCTATTATATCGCCATAGTAATCAAAAGGAGTAGCATCATGGATTCACTCGAAGGAAAAAAGGCGCCGGCGTTCACGCTGGAAGGAAGCGACGGCAGGAAACATTCCCTGAAGGATTATGCCGGTAAAAAGGTCGTGATCTACTTCTATCCAAGGGACAATACCCCCGGCTGTACGAAAGAGGCCTGCGGGTTCCGCGACCTGAACAACGAAATCGCGGATCAGAACACCGTGGTACTCGGCGTCAGCAAGGACAGCCTTGCATCGCACGATAAGTTTATCGACAAGTTTGAGCTGCCGTTCGTTCTGCTATCCGACCCGGAAACCGGAATGATGCAGAAATACGGCGCCTGGGGCGAAAAGGTGCTCTACGGCAAAACCTCTATCGGCTGCATCCGGTCCACCGTGATCGTTGACGAAAACGGCAAGGTGATCAAACACTGGCGGAAAGTTCCAAAAGCCGACGCCCACCCGCAGAAAGTGCTAGAATTTCTTCAGAGCCTGTAGCTTTTTGACGGGATAACAGGAAGCCTTTACAGGGGGACCTGTTATCCTGTCTGAATTAAAACCACCAGATGCCGCGTTTACGGGGATTTCCGTAGGAAGCGAAGTCGTCTCCGGATTCCTTCAGGACCGCATCGAACTCCGCCTCGGTAAAGTCATACCCTTCTTTGTTGGCTTCGGCGACAAAGGCCGTTTTGGGTTCCAGTGTGTCATATTTCAGCCGGAAATCATAATTTTCACCGCCGGCAATCAAAAACCGTTCTACTTCTTCTTTAGCCATTTTATTTCTCCTGGTTCTTTCAATAATGCTCTGTCTTCAAAGCTGCTCTCCCTATATCACAAGGTGTGCCAATTGACAGAAGCGACCCGCCAAATGCGCAATGCATTACAAATAAATGAATTACAAGAACATTGACTTTCACATCCGCACGTTTACTTCCGGAAATAATTGTCGAATCACTTCTGGGCGGAAAATATCGGATCACATAAACCGCTAGGATAATGCTATTTACAATTATGCTGACAATCATTTCCGATTAATGGGCTTTGCCACAAAAACCGAACGTTCCCGTTAATCATTCGTCAACATTTTTGGTCTGCGACGGAATTTATATCCGGAAACTCTTGGCATTCCCCGTGATACATCGAATGAGGCCCCTAGAAAACAATGGCATAATCCACCTTGTACCAACGCATTACAGGCCTCTCGACCATGTTTAACTCTATTTTATGGATTTGAAGTATGACTTACCTGTATTAGATTGAGCCTAGGTTTTTTCTAACAAAAGGCTTCGCATATGAAACTTCATGGAATTGATAAACTGGTACTGTTTTTCCTTTGCTGCGGCATGCTCGGTTTTGCCGATGCCCAGATTCTCTACGACAACTTCTCCAGTGATTCCGGAATCTGGAATAAAGAAGGAACGTGGACGATCACCGCCGGAACGGCAACGGACAGCCCGTCACAGAATTATGCAAATAACACCGATACATCACTCACCCTTTCCGCACCACTCGATCTCGGCGCCGCCGTCAGGCCGGCTCTGCTGATTCAGCACCGTTACGCCATTGAACCGGTATACGATGCTGCCATTATTGAGGCGTCAACGAATCAGGGTAGCTCCTGGGAGGAACTGGAGCGCTTTTCCGGCAATGTTCAGTCGTTCCAGCAAACGCTGGTCGATCTTTCCTCCTATTCGGGTGAGTCCGACTTCCTGATCCGCTTCCGGCTGCTGACCGACAACTCTGTCGTCCATGACGGATGGTATATTGACTCGGTACTGATCGATGAAATTCCCGATCCGGCAACCATCACATCCGTAACCAATAACGGCCTCAGCTCTGTAACCGTTGAATGGTCTGCCCCGACAGAAAAAGCAGTGGAAAGCTACACGGTTTATCGAACCCTCTCGGCCGACACTCCGATTTCAAAAGCAGTTCTGGTCGGAACGACAGATAACGCAACCCTGAGCATCACCGACTATTCCATTGCGCCGAAAAGCACACTTTTTTACCGCGTTAAAGCCGCTGATTCGTATGGACTATACTCCCTGAGTGAGCCGGCCGGAATAACACTTCCGGCCGGAATGGACTATCCGTTTCTCGACACGGGCGAAGTCGGACCCACCTATTGGAAGGCAACCGGCAGCTGGGCATTGGCTCCGGAACCGGGCAACCCGTCCAACACCTGCTGGACAGACTCCCCCGACTCAACCTACACGAATTCCAGCAACACCTCGCTGACCCTTGCGGCGCCGGCTGATTTTTCTGATGTAACCGCGCCGGTTTTCGCGTTCCGGCAAAAGTATGATCTTCAGAGCGGCGATATCCTCTCCGTCGAAATATCCACAAGCGCCGGCGAGGAGTGGATTTCTCTTCAGAGTTTTACCGCCGGCACCTCAACCAATGAATGGACTCAGGAAAATATATCACTGGCCGATTATATCGGTGAAGAACAGGTTCTTATTCGCTTTCTCCTGACCACCACCGCATCCGGCGTGGCTGACGGCGTCTGGCTCGATAACATCGCCATCGCCGAAGCGCCGAGCGCGGTCACGTCCCTCATCATTGATGAAGTTCAATCTCATTCCGTTCGCCTGAGCTGGCCGAAGAATAATGATGTCCTCTTTTCGCACTATGCGGTTTATCGCGAAAAGGGCGCCTCCGGCGCGGATTTCCACAGCGAACTGGCAGCCGAAATTCCGGATCAATCTCAGATCGAATATACCGATAGCAACCTGCTGCTGAACACCGACTACGCCTATCGCGTTTATGCGGTATCCAGCTACAAAACCCTTTCAATCGAGGCTCAGGAGGCAACCGTCCAGACAGAAAATCATCCAGCACCGTTCTCTGACGATTTTGAAAGCGGCACCAACGGCTGGGTTCTAACAGGAAACTGGAACATTGAGACCAACGAGTCCGGCGCATTCCTCTGCGATTCGCCCTACAGCTCATACGATAACAACCTGAACTATGACGACAACTATGCCCGGACCGCAGTCGATCTCTCCGACGCCGAATGGCCGGTGCTCACCTTCTCCGACGCCTTCAGCTTTACCGGAAACGACCGCGGATACCTCCAGATCTCCAAGGACGGTTCCAACTGGAGCACA